>JAZOSP010000050.1:0-4181 GCA_045657165.1 Eubacteriales bacterium | reverse complement strand
TCAAGTGACAAGGTTGCAGAGATAACCTTCACGCAGGGCGGAAATACTTACACGTCAACGGTTAACAGGTATTATCATCCTGCCAGTTATGGCAATTACAATTCAATGCCGTTTGAAAGTGGAGCGATATGGGGATACGGTAGTGCAGCATCTACCGTTTACATTGATAACGTGAGGTGCATAAAGCACAACAACAGTAAATCAAATCCCGACGGTGACTACAACTTTGAACGTGTAGAGCATGAGAATAGCTACTCCGGCGGTGCTGTAACCGATGATGCTTATAAGACTACTACCGACAACGTTTACAGCGTTGCTCCCGGTGCTACCGCGACTCTTGCGGCAAAGAATTACACCGGCACCTACGTGCAAGCGAACTTCAACCACACCGAGCTGAAGCTCCGTGCCTCGGGCTACTCCGCAGGCGACGAGGTCGCGACTGTAGCTCTCACTGACGCAAGCAGCAACGTTATTCTTGCAGTCAAGCTTGTTGCTACCGCACAGGGCGTATTCAAGCTTACGAGCCTTGACGGCACTATCACTCTCCTTGATAACCTCACCGCGAATGCGGGCGAGTGGATTCAGCTTCGTATAGATTACTATTACGATTCGGGCAGAGTCGACTTTGTTGCAAGGTACAACGACAGAACGGTTGACGCAGTGAATTATCCGAACGGACTCTACGAGACCGTCGGTGCAACCTGCACGAACGTTACGGCAGGCGAGGGCTCTGACGCAAGCAGCTTTGCGCAGGTAGAGGTTACCGCGGAGAGCGGCGTAACCGTCGAGCTTGACGACGTTTACGTTCGCAACGTAACTAAACCCGCAACTAACTAAAAAACCAATGCCGCCCGACTCCATCGGGCGGCATTTTTTCGCCAAAGCTCGACATTTAACCTCGATTTAACAAAAAAGTTATTGCAATTTTCAGAGTATTAGGTTAAAATAAAATTAGGTTAAATTTAAGTAAGACTTTTGAAAGGTGTAGTTATGGAAGAATTTCTTAACGTTCTGACAGGCACGATTCTCCCGCTTATATGCGGTCTCGCCCTGTTCCTTTACGGTATGGACCTTATGGGCGACTCGCTCAAGAAGAGCGCGGGCTCGAGCCTCAAGGCAACGCTCGGCAAGATGACCTCAAGCCCCGTGCGCGGATTTTTGCTCGGACTTATAGTCACCGCTATAATTCAGTCGTCGTCGGCGACGACGGTCATGGTCGTCGGCTTTGTTAACTCCGGCACTATGACGCTTATCCAGGCAGTCGGCGTTATTATGGGCGCGAACGTAGGCACTGCCGTCACCGCGTGGCTCACGGGTCTTTCGGGTATCGGTGACGCGCTTGAGCTTCTCAAGCCTGATACGTGGGTTCCTATTATCGCTATCGTCGCCGTGTGCCTTACGATGTTCGTCAAACGCGGCAAAAAGCGCGACGTTGGCTTTATCCTCATCGGCTTTGCTATACTTATGGTCGGCATGGATATGATGAGCGGTGCGGTCAGCGGTCTGCGCGAAAACGAAACCTTTACCTCGATACTCACAATGTTTGAGAACCCCATTCTCGGTGTACTCGCAGGTCTTGTTCTCACGGCGATAGTTCAGTCCTCGTCTGCCTCGATAGGTATTCTTCAGGCTCTTACCGTTACGGGCGGTATTACCTACGGTGCTGCTATCCCGATTATCATGGGTCAGAATATCGGTACCTGCGTAACCGCTATGCTCTCCTCAATCAGCGCAAACAAAAACGGTAAGCGCGCGGCACTTATCCACCTTTACTTTAACGTAATAGGCGTTGTGGTTTGGCTCTCGCTCTTCTACATCGTCAACGCACTGTTCCCGATTCCGTGGTTCGGTCCCGAGGGCGGCACGCTCGTTGAAGCCACGATAGAGATGTGGGGCGTTGCGGGAGTTCACACCATATTCAAGCTGCTATCGGTTCTCCTCATGGGTCCCTTCTACCGCCAGCTTGAAAAGCTCGCCCGCCTTTCCATCAAGGACGACAAGGCAGCGGCTGAAACCGTAAATCTTCTTGACGAGCGTCTTTTCGAAACGCCTGCTATCGCGGTTGCGAGAGCAACCGAGGTTACCGCCGCTATGGCTGAGGTGTCGTGTAAAGCGCTCAAGGGCTCGCTCGCTCTCTTCGATAGCTATGACCCGAAGGCGGCAGAGGTGGTTCGCAGCCTTGAGAACAAGGCAGACGCGTACGAGGACGCCCTCGGCACGTATCTCGTCAAGATTTCGAGCCACGACGTTGACGAGAGCGACTCCCGTCAGATAACGAAGCTACTTCACATAATAGGCGACTTTGAGCGTATCTCTGACCATGCGGTAAACATTCTCGAGTCGGCAGAGGAAATGCGCGACAAGAAGATATCCTTCTCCTCTGAGGCACAAAGGGAGATGGCAATTCTTCGCTCCGCAATCGACGAGATTCTTGCCGTCACCGAGCGCGCTTTTGCTTCAAACGATATTAAGGCGGCGGCAGACGTTGAGCCTCTTGAGGAGGTTATTGACGATATCCGTGATAAGATAAAGCTCAATCATATTCTCCGCCTTCAGAAAAGCGAGTGTACTATTGAGCACGGCTTTATTCTTGCCGATCTTCTCAACAACTTCGAGCGTGTGTCAGACCACTGCTCGAATATCGCAGGCTGCGTTATAGAGATATCGCAGTACGAGGCGCTCGATATGCATAAATATCTTGCTGACGTCAAGCACGGCAGCGAGAGCTTCGACGAGAAGTACAAGGAATACAAGCGCAAGTACAGCGTATAAAGCAAAGTGCAGGAGCTTTAGTGTGTTCTCCGTTAAGGGATAACGCGCTAATGCTCCTGCCGCTTTTATACAGGTATATAATTCTTTTTGCTTGGTATAAATAAGTAGAAAAAGGAGTATAAAAGAGATATGAAAAAGCTGTTAAAGTGCGCCGCCCTTGCTATATCCGCGGCGACGCTTCTCTCTGTGGGCGCGTCTGCGGTCGGCAGAGAGGGGAAAATAGGAGACAGCGTTAAGATGACGGCGCGTATCGAAAATATAGGCGAGAAGATAGAGGTTACAGTCCTTGAGAGCGAGTACACGTCCGGGCCGCACTGGGTCATAACGCCGCCCGAGACCAAGTATTTTGACGCACGGGGCAGGGAAATCTCTCGCGAGGAGCTCAGAGTAGGTGACACGGTAGAGATTCTTTACAGCGGGCAGGTAATGCTCAGCTATCCGCCGCAAATCGTTGCCGCAAGGCTAACTCTCGTAGAAGATAAAAAATAATTTTGTGCATTTTGCCCATTGGATTTTTTCTCCGAAAAATGGTAGAATAATATATATAGGAGAAAAAAGGGGGGATTTTATGCACAAGGTTGGCGACAAAGTGGTTTACGGTACTGACGGCGTTATGGCGGTGGTTGATATACGTGAGGAGACGGTTATGGGCGAGGTGCGCCGCTACTATGTTCTCGGAGAGCTTGACTCGCGCTCCGACTCGAAAACCTTCGTGCCTGTCGATAACGAGAAGCTGACCTCTCTTATGAGACCTTTGCTCTCGAAGGACGAAATATACGCTATGCTCGACTCGGTAAATGATATGTCTGAGCTGCCTTGGGAGGGCGATAACAAGGCGAGAATAGAGCGCTTCCGCAAAATAATTGCCTCGGGCGACAGGGCAGAGATGATTTCTATGATTCGCTCGATATACAAATCGGGCGAGCGCCGAGAGAGGGAGGGGCGCAGGATTTTTCTCTCCGACGAGCATATTATGAAAAAGGCGGAAAAGCTCCTTCATACCGAGATTTCCGCTGTTCTCGGCATACCGGAAGCCGACGTGCCTGCCTTCATTGAGGAGCGCATAAACGGCAAATAAGCAGACCCGTGTAATAAAAAGGCTGCTTCATTTAGGCATAAACGGACAAAAACAGGTAGGGGCACACAAAAAGAGCCTCTACCTGAAGCTTTATGCTTTTTTGCTGAGGATTCTAAGGGCAAAAACCTACGGTTTTTCTCATTTTTGTCCTATCTCCGTTCTCGCGCTCTACCGTAGTTATCTACGCCTACGTTCACGAGAACTGAGATTTCTGCTCAAAATCAAGCAGCCTCAAAGGGGCTTTCACATTAAGAATTCGGCGAGAAAAATTTTCTCGCCTTTTTTACAAGCAAAAAGCATTGATAATGCTGAATTCTTAATGACTCAGCCC
>JAZOSP010000049.1:0-18684 GCA_045657165.1 Eubacteriales bacterium | reverse complement strand
GGGCGCGAGCGAGTCGCGGTTCTGAGAAGAAAATAAATTAACTCAAATACGGTTCACCTCATAGAATGAGAAAAAAAGCGTCGGCTCGCCGACGGTGAGGAGAACCGATATGAATACAAAGCCAAAAATTGCCCTCGTTTTCGGGGGTGTGGGAGCAGAAAGAGAGGTTTCTCTCGCAGGGGCGGAGTTCGTCTTTACCCTGATAAGCCCCGAAAAATACGCCCCCCTCTCCATCTTTATAGCCCCCGACGGCAGGTGGCTTTCCGACCCTACGGGCGGTGCTTCGCCTCGGCAAATGACAGAAAACGTGGCGGCACTCAAGGAGGTTTTCCCTGCTAAGCGCTGCGCCGGAGGCGGATTTATATCAGATGAAGGCTTTATTCCGATAGACACTGCTATACCGCTGCTTCACGGCGAGTTTGGCGAGGACGGACGGGTGCAAGGTCTTTTTGACTGTGCCGGGATTCCCTACGTCGGCTCCGGAGTTACGGCAGGAGCCGTCGCTATGGATAAGGCGTACACCAAAGCTCTCGCCGAGTCGCTCGGTGTGCCGACGGCACGCTGGACGCTCGCTATTATGAATAGCCCCGCCGAAACTCCAACGAGCGCGCGAGAGCGCGCCGAGGCGGCGTTCGGTTATCCTATGTTTCTCAAGCCCGCAAGGCAAGGCAGCTCGGTGGGCGCGGGTATCGCAAGATGTGAAAAGGAATTCGAGAGCGCACTTGAAGCCGCCGCCGCGGCAGGTGACGGCAGGGTAATTATAGAGGAATACATAGACAACCGAGTCGAGCTTGAATGTGCATATTTAGGCACAAAAAGCAAACAATTATTTACACCGATAGGCGAAATAAGCTGTTGCGGCTTTTACGACTACGACGCGAAATACGGCAAGGATTCTGCAGCGCGAGTCTCAGCCGTCTCAAAGCACGAGGCAGCGTGGGGCAAGGACGTGCGCGAGTGGTCAAGAAAAATTGTCGAGCAACTCGGCGTAAGACATCTTGCAAGGCTTGACTTCTTCCTGTCGGGCAAAAGACTTATCTTTAATGAGATAAACACCTTCCCCGGCTTTACCGAAATCAGCCTTTACCCAAGGCTCATATCAAGGCTCGGGATATCCCCCGCCGAGCTTATCGAGCTTCTGATTTCCGACACGCTCGTATGATTGGCATATTCGATAGCGGTGTCGGCGGATTAACGGCTCTTTACGAGGTGCGCCAAGCGCTTGCGCGTGCCGATATAGTCTACCTTGCCGACAGGAAAAACGCACCCTACGGCACGAAAACCAAGGAGGAGCTTATAAGGCTCGTCACCGAGGATATACGCCGCCTCGCGGAGCGCGGAGCAGAAAAAATTCTTATTGCCTGCTGCACTGCCTCTGCGGTGTGGGGCGAGCTTCCGACTCGCGAGCGCGAGATTGCAATACCGATAATACGCCCTGCGGCATGCGCCGCGGCAGAATCAGCTCGGCGCGGCGTTGCCGTGATAGCAACCGAGGCGACGGTGAGGCTCGGGGCGTTCTCACGCGAGGTGGCGCGCATAAATCCAGCTATTCCCGTCAATGAAATAGCCGCGCAGGAATTGGTTGCGCTCGTCGAGGGCGGCTGCCGCGACGGCAGAGTTTCAGAGAAAGACCTTTCGGTGCTCTGCGGGGTATCTGACAAAATACGCAACACGGGTGCCGACACCCTGATACTCGGCTGCACGCATTTTTCTCACCTTGAGAGGACTCTTGCGAGCCTTACGGGTATGCAGACCGTGAGCCCTGCAAGAGAGGGCGCGCGAGTAATTATAGAGGAATATAAAAAATTGCACCCCTCACGCCGTGGCGGCACGGGGAGAGTGCACTACCTATAAAAGAAAGGACGAAGAATATGTCAAAGCACAGACGAGGCAGAATAAACGACGCAGTAAGAGAGGAGCTTGCAATAGCTCTTGGCGAGGTGCGCGAGCAGATGGTAACGAACAATTTCGTCAGCATAACGCGCGCTGAGGTTGCACCCGACCTTAGGCAAGCAACGGTATATTTTTCCTGCATAGGCGACTCAGACGAGGTGCTGACAGGGCTTAAAAAATGCACGGGAATGCTGCGCCACCACCTTGCAACCTCGCTTAATCTACGCATAACCCCCGAGCTTCATTTCGTCAAGGACGGCTCTATCGAGCACGGCGCGAAAATCGCGCGCTTCCTTGAGGAAATCAAGGCAAAGGAAACGGGAAGCGAGGAAGGCAAATGAGCGAATACAAGGCTCTTACGCTCACCGAGTGTGTCGACCGCCTGCTAAAGATAAAGCGCCCCCTCGTGCTTATGCACGCAAGACCCGACGGCGACACGGTCGGCTCGGGCGCGGCGCTCTGCCGTATATTTGCCTCGCTCGGCAAAGACGCGGCGTATCTTCCTGCCGACCCGATACCCGAAAGGCTCGCCTTTTTGGTTGAGGGGCTGACTCTCGCAGACTCGGCGGACGGGCGCGAGGCGGTCAGCATTGATATCCCCTCGCCGGGACAGCTCGGCCGTCTTCGCGAGCTCAATGTCACGCTTATGATAGACCACCACGAGGTGAGCACGCCATTTGCTCCTCATTACACAGTCGGCGGTGCGTCGAGCGCAGGCGAGGTGCTGCTCGGAATTGCAAGGGCGCTTGAGGAGCACGGTTTATTCACCATGACGCCCGAGATTGCCGCGCCGATTTACGCGGCGATAGCCTCGGACACGGGCGGCTTTGCCTACTCCTCGGCAACGGCAGAAACCTACCGCTCTGCCGCCGAGCTTATAGAGCTTGGCATAGACCACGCGGATATAAACCACCGCCTCTTTTCCTCAAAGCCGCGCGAGCAGCTGCTGGCAGAGGGCTTTGTCGCCTCGAAAATAAAGACGGCAGAGGACGGCAAAATTGCCTACGCGACGGTCTCACGCTCCGAGCGTGAGTCGCTCGGCATAAGGATGGAGCATTTTGAAACCGCGATAGACGTCGTGCGCTCGGCAGCGGGCGCGACCCTTGCCTTCGTTATCAAGGAGACCGACAGAGGCGAATACAAGGCATCGCTGCGCTCCACCGAGAAAAACGTTGCACGGGTGGCGGCTAAATTCTCAGGCGGCGGTCACGTCCTTGCCGCGGGCTGCACTCCCGGAGCAGAGACGATGAACGGCGCGACAGATCTTATTTTAGACGCGCTTACCGAGCTTCTTCAATCCGATAATTGAACGCTAATTAAAAAATTTACCATAAGTGAGGACAGAAAAATGAAAAAGGTAACCAAAGCAATTATTCCCGCAGCAGGTCTTGGAACGAGAATGCTCCCCATCTCGCACGCAGTGCCGAAGGAAATGCTCCCGATAGTCGACCTTCCCGCGATTTACCATCTCGTAAAGGAGGCGGCAGACAGCGGCATTACTGACATTCTCATCATCACCAACAGAGATAAGGACGCTATGGAAAGCTTCTTTGACCTCTCTATCGAGTACGGACAGGCACTTGCCGCAAAGGGTAAGCAAAGGGAGCTTGATATGCTCTACGAGATAGCGAATATGGCAAACGTCTACTTCCTTCGACAGAAGGAAACCAAGGGTCTTGGCCACGCTGTCGGCAGAGCGCGCAAATTCGTCGGGGACGAGCCCTTTGCCGTTCTCTACGGTGACGACGTAGTCTTTTCAAAGACCCCCGTTTGCCGTCAGATGATGGACGTTTACGAAAAGTACGGCAAGGCAGTCGTCGGCGTAAAGCCCGTGCCCGTGAAGGATTTGCAGAAATACTGCTCGCTTAAGGTTGACGCCCTCGAGGGCGAGGACAAGGTCACCTTCTGCACCGATATGATAGAAAAGCCGAAGCCCGGCGAGGAGTTCTCAAACCTCTCGATACTCGGCAGAGTTCTTCTCACTCCCGACGTCTTTGATATTATCGACAGTCTCACCCCGGGTGCGGGCGGCGAGTATCAGCTCACAGACGCTATGGCAAAGATGGCGAGAGAGGGCGGCGTTTACGCGCTCGAATACGAGGGCGAAAGATACGATATGGGCTCGAAGTTCGGCTTCCTCAAGGCGAACGTCGTGCGCGGACTTGAGCACCCCGAAACGGCAGAGGAGCTTCGCGCATTCATAAAGGAGCTCGCAAAAGAGCTTTGATGGGCAATATAGAAATCAGGCGTGCCGCGGCTGCAGACGCCGCGGCTATCGCCGAGCTTGAGAGAGAAATCTTCCCCGACGCGTGGAGCGAGGACACCGTCCTATCTTACATAGACTCCGCATTCGTGGCAACGCTTGACGGGGAGACGGTCGCATATCTCATCTTAAGACTTATCGCCCCCGAGGGCGAAATATACAGAATTGCGGTAAGCGGGCGTCACCGCCGCCAGGGCATAGCAAGAGAGCTTTTCTCCTTTGCCGTGAGCGCCGAGAGGACGCGTGGGCTTGAATCGCTCTATCTTGAGGTACGAGAAAAAAACGCACCTGCGCGCGCACTTTACGACTCACTCGGCTTTCGCGAGTGCGGGCTGCGGCGCGGCTACTATAAAAATCCCGACGACAACGCTATAATTATGGTATACGATGATGAAAATACTTGCATTTGAGTCCTCCTGTGACGAAACGAGCGCCGCTGTGGTCGTAAGACGCGACGACGGAGGCTTTGAGATAAAATCGAATATTATAGCCTCTCAGGTTGACACCCACCGCCTTTACGGCGGAGTCGTGCCCGAGATTGCGAGCCGAGCGCACGCCGAGGCAATATCGCCTATCACCTACGAGGCGCTCGAGACGGCAGGCGTTACAATCGACGATATTGACCTCGTTGCCGTCGCGGCAAATCCCGGGCTTATCGGGGCGCTGCTTGTCGGCGTGAATTTTGCAAAGGGGCTTGCCGCCTCGCGCGGCATACCACTTGTCGCGGTTGACCACATAAAAGGACATATTGCCGCCGCCTATCTTGGCGAGCGAGCGCCGAAGCCCCCCTTTATCGCGCTCGCGGTATCGGGAGGTCATACGGCGATTTACAAGGTGAACGGTTACACCGACGTCACACTTCTCGGCACGACGCGCGACGACGCGATAGGCGAGGCGTTTGATAAAATAGGAAGAATGATAGGAATTCCCTACCCTGCGGGCCGCGGCTTCGACGAGCTGTCGCGTGAGGGCTTTATTCTCGCGACGGGCGACGAGGAGAATTTCTACGCAAAATATAAAAAGTGCGTGGCGTACCTTGACAGCGCACTTGCCCTGCCCTCGCCCGCACTCTCCGACGGCACGCTTGATTTTTCGTTCTCGGGTCTTAAGACCGCGGCGATAAATCTTATGCACCGCTTTGAGCAGACGGGACGCGAGCTGCCCCGCGAGCTTTTCGCCGCGAGATACACCTACGAGGCAGTCGAGGCGGTTGCAAAGAAGATTGACTTGACTCTCATGCAAAATCCCGGGCTTGACCTCGTTATGGCAGGCGGCGTGGCGGCGAACTCTCATCTTCGCGCCCGTCTTACAGAGGTTGCCAAACGGCGCGGGGTCGAAATCTTCATACCCCACCCGAGCCTTTGCGGCGACAACGCGGCTATGATTGCCGCCGAGGGTTATTATGAATACGAAAACGGAAATCTTGCCGATTCCTCGCTCAACGCGAGCGCGGCGGATTCAATTGTATAGAAGGAGCGGACGTAAATATGGAAAGCATAGATAAGGTACGCGGCACGTTTGAAAAGCGGCTTGCAGACACACCGAAGGCTGCGGTGCCCTCCGCCGTTATCAAAAGGCTCCCGAGATACCACAGATACCTCGGCGACCTGCTTGCGGACGGCAGGCTTCGCATTTCATCTGCGGAGCTCTCGAAGATTATGGGTGTCACCGCCTCACAGATAAGACAGGACCTCAACTGCTTTGGAGGCTTCGGTCAGCAGGGCTACGGCTACAATATAAAATATCTTTACGGCAAAATCAGCGAGCTTCTCGGCGTTTCTGAGGGCTACACCGCGGTTATCGTGGGTGCCGGAAACCTCGGCAGGGCTCTTGCCGCAACGCGTATGTTCGAAAGGCGCGGCGTATCTCGCCTTGCGCTGTTTGACGTCGACGAGTCGATAATAGGAACCGAAATTTACGGCATAAAGGTCTATTCAATAGACGAGCTTTACGACTTTTGCCGCCGCGAATCGGTCGATATCGGTGTCTTAACCGTACCGAAGGACGCTGCCGAGGCAGTAGCACTCGAGCTTGTGCGTGCAGGCGTGCGCGGAATTTGGAACTTTGCGAATATGGAGCTCGCGCTCGAGGACAAGTCTGTCATCGTCGAGAACATACACCTTGGCGACTCGCTTATGACGCTTTGCTATGAAATAAAGAGCCGCGAGAGAGAAAGCGAGGGCAAGAAATGAAAAAGCTCTCCTTTAAGCTCTCGCCTACCGCACTTCGTGACTCGGGTGCTATACCGTCAGCCACGCCAGAGGAGCTTCGCACGCTTCTTGCCGTGATATCGACGGGCGGTGCTTCTCTCGACTGTGAGGAGCTTGCAGCCACCGCTGGGATTTCACGCTCGCGAGCTGCCGCCGCGATTACCTTCTGGCGCGAGGAAGGGGTAATTTCAGAAAATACCGATACCCCGTGTAAAGAAAACGGTGCTATAACAGAGGAATTCGAGGAGAGGCTTCGCCGCGGCGAGCTTTGCGAATCGACATCTCTCGAGTCGGCAAGAACCATACGCGACGAGAGGCTTGCCTCGCTTATCGAGGAGATAGCCCGTCTTATGAAGAAGGACTCTCTCTCGACGAGCGAGATAAAGATTATAACCGGACTTATCTCAGAGTATTCCTTAACACCCGAGTATCTTTTGCTTCTTGCGGCGCATATTGCCTCGACGGGAGCTCTCACCGCAACAAAGCTTCGCGACAGGGCGATATTCCTCGCCACATCAGAGGTTGACACCCTCGAGGAGCTTGAAAAATACATAGAAGCCAGCTCAAGAGAAAACGACGTTCACCGCGAATTCAGAAGCATTATGGGGCTGTATTCGGGTGCGCTCTCCCCGACACAGAAGAAATATTTCACCCGCTGGGGCATAGAGTTCGGCTTCTCCTCTGCAATAGTTTCGGAGGCTTATGACAGGGCGGCGGTTAACGCCGGCGGCTCTATCAAATATATGGACAAAATACTCACCTCGTGGCACGAGGCAGGCTGCAAGACGCTCTCGGAATGTCTTGCTCACTCTGCCGAGCACAAGGCGGGTGAACAAAAGAGCACCGCGAGAGCAAAGCCGCGCTCAAAGCCCGCACCCACGCGTTACGGCGACTTTGACGTTGACGAGGCGTTTGCCAAAGCGCTCGAGCGCAGCTACGGCGATGAGGAAAAATGACTGAAAGTGAGGGCTGAATATGTACAGCTACGAAAACTACCATAAGGTCAAGAGTGAAATAGAGGAAAGACGGCTTTCGGCAATAGCCGCAGCTGAAGCTCGCTCGGCGGAGGTGCGCGCACTCTCTCCCGAGATAGCCGAGATAGACCGCGAGCTATCGGGCACGGGGCTTCTTATATTCCGCACCGCAATCAATGGCGGCGACGTAGCACCGATAAAGGAGCGAAATCAAGCGCTTAACAAGCGCCGCCGCGAGCTTATAGTGTCGCTCGGACTGCCCGAGGACTACACCGACGTGCATTACAGCTGTGCGAGCTGCTCTGACACGGGCTATATTGACGGCACGCGTATGTGCTCCTGCTTTAAGGAGGGGCTAATCAAGGCGACGATAGCCTCGTCGGGCATTGGTAGGCTTATTGAGCAGCAGTCCTTTGACAACTTCTCGCTCGGCGTTTACGCGGATAACGAGAAGGAAAGAAGCAGAATGGAAAAAAATCTTGAGGCGGCTCGCGAGTACGTGGAGAGCTTCGCTAAATCCCGTGGCAATCTTCTCCTAATCGGCAACACGGGTACGGGCAAAACCCATATTTCTACCGCTATTGCGAGGGAGATAATCTCGCGTGGCTACGACGTGATTTACGACTCTGCGCAGAATATTCTCGCAGACTTTGACGACGACCAATTCCGCCGCCGCTACGACGAGGAGCCGAAGGGCACGAAATATCTCGAGTGCGACCTTCTGATAATTGACGACCTCGGCACCGAGTTTTCAACGCAGTTCTCGCTCTCCTGCCTTTATAATCTCTTAAACACGAGGCAGAACCGCGGACTTGCGACGGTAATCTCGACCAACCTCTCGCCTGAGGAGCTGGCGCGCAAGTACGAGGACAGAATCTACTCGCGCATTATAGGCAGAGATACGAAGATTCTCGCCTTCGTCGGCAAGGACCGCAGAATAAACGGATAAACGAGCGCGGGAGGCGGTATAAAAACGCCCTCCCGCGCTAATAATAATGTAAATATTTTCTCTCGGACAGTCGGTATGATTTTAACAAAGGATAAAAATTTTTACAAATCGCTCCTGCTCCTCTCGCTCCCGATAGCCCTTCAAAACCTCGTCACCTTTGCCGTCGGTCTTGCCGACAACGTGATGATAGGCTCGCTTGGCGACGCGGCAGTGTCGGGCGTTTATATGGGTGGGCAGATACAAACGCTCCTTCAGATTTTCTCGGTGGGAATCGAGGGAGCGATACTCGTTCTTGCCGCGCAGTATTGGGGGCGCGGCGACAAGAAAAGCGTCGCACGGATAGCCTCCATCGGTATTCGCGCCTCGCTTATATTCGGTCTTTTGCTAAACCTTGTGTGCGCCGTCTTTCCCGCCTTCGTCATTTCGCTTTTCACCTCTGACCCCGAGATAATCGCGGTTGGCGCGGAGTATCTCTCTATCGTAGCCTTCTCCTTCGGCTTTTTCTGTCTTACGCAGACGATGATAGCCGCTATGCGAAGCGTCGAGGTCGCGCGAGTCGGGCTTTACGTGTCGCTCGTGTCGCTCGCCATTAACGTCGGGCTCAACTACGTCTTGATTTTCGGCAAATTCGGCGCACCCGCACTCGGTGTGACGGGTGCTGCGATAGCCACACTCGCCGCGAGAATAGCAGAGGCGCTTATTATCACCGTCTACGTCTTTCTTATCGACAAGCGGCTGAAGCTCTCTCCGCGCGAGCTTCTCAGAGTAGACAAGACTCTGCTCCTCGATTTCATAAAATACGGCACACCGATAGTCGCAGGGCAGCTCGTCTGGGCTGTAAATATGCTCTCAAGCTCGGCAATAATGGGCAGGCAGAATGCCGAGGGCGTCGTCGCTGCCCTGAGCATTGCAAACACGATGAACAGCCTCTCCTACGTCGTTATGAACGGTATGTCGGGGGCGGTCGGAATAATAACGGGTAAAACCGTCGGCGAGGGCAAGGAGAGCCTCATGCGCGAGTACGCGAAAACCGTACAAATACTCTTCATCGGACTCGGTATTCTCACAGGTGCCTCGCTTTTCTTCCTCAAGACCCCCTTCATTTCAATGTACGGCGTCAGCGAGGCGGCAAAGACGCAGGCGAACATGCTCGTAAACGTGCTCGCCGTAACCTCCGTCGGCACGTCCTATCAGGCGGCATGCCTTTTTGGGCTTGTCAAAAGTGGGGGCGATATCTCCTTCGTATTCAAAAACGACCTCTTTTTCGTTGCAGCCGTCGTAATCCCCTCGGCGCTCGTCGCTACCTTCGTGGGTGCTCCTCCTTGGGTGGTTTTTGCCTGCCTCAAATGCGACCAGATTCTCAAATGCATAGTCGCGGCAATAAAAATCAACCGCTTCGACTGGATGAAAAACCTGACAAGAAATATAAAGGCGTAGAAAAACCGCGTTTTGCAAAGCTTTGTTTGCAAAACGCGGAATTTTATTTAGATATTCTTATAAAGCGGACCGTAGGTCTGGCAGGCTCTGTAATCCTGACCTTCCTTATCCATACCAAAGGCGTTCCAAGCCGCAGGCCTGAAAATTTCTTCCTCCGGCACGTTGTGCATACAAACGGGGATGCGGAGCATCGAGCAGAGCGTGATAACGTCTGCGCCCACGTGGCCGTAGCTTATCGCACCGTGGTTTGCGCCCCAATTATTCATAACGTCGTACGCAGACTTGAATGCGCCCTCACCGGTGCATCTCGGTGCAAACCAAGTGCAAGGCCAGGTGGGGTTAGTCCTCTCCATAAGAGCGTCGGAAACGTCGTCGGGCAGAGCAACCGTCCAGCCCTCAGCGATTTGCATAACCGGGCCGAGTCCCTTCACAAGATTCATACGAATCATAGTTGCAGGCATTTCCCTACGGGTTGTGAAATGGCTTGAAAAGCCGCCGCCGCGGAAATTGTCAAATCCGGCCTCGCACCATACGGTAGCGTCGGTCATCTTCTTGATATCCTCGTCGGTTACCTCCCACCAGCGCTTCATTATGGCATTTCCTGACTCGTCACAGCAAACACCGCTGGCATCAAGACAAGCCGCGCCGGAGTTGAGAAGGTGGATAATTCCATCGTTTGCTCTCGCCTTACCTTCAAGCTCGTAGCCCGTAACGCGCTTTACCGCCTCGGGCGACCAATAGGTGCGCACGTCGGCAAATATCTGCGCCCTGTGAGTAAGCAGGCGCATAAAGAGCATACACATACCGTTAAGCACATCGTTTTCGGTAGCGAGAGTGTAGGGCTCGCGCGCGCCCTCGTAATCGAACGAGGAGCTTAAAAGCGCCTCGGGGTAGTCGCAGTTAGGCCAATGGTCAGTCCACTGGCGCTGGCCCTGGAAGCCGCCGGCGATAGCGTTGTGTCCCGCCTTCTCTTCCTCGAATCTGTCGCTAAGGTTCTTGTTGCCCGCCATAAGGTCCTTAATTATGCAGTACATCTTGACAGTGAATTCCCACTGCTTTTCCTTTTCCTCGGGGGTGAATTTTATGCGATAATCCTCGCCCATAAAGGAAACCGAGTCGGGATTGTCGTCACGTCCCTCCTTGCAATGCTCCTTCGTCCAGGCGAGCGCTCTCTGATAGGCATCCTCGTCATAGATACCCTCCTCCATTCGACGGAGAATCTCAACCTCGTCAACGGATTCAATGCGCATACCGAAGTAGGACTCCATAAAGTCCTGGTCGATAATCGAGCCGGCAATTCCCATACACTGAGAGCCTATCTGCAAATAGGATTTACCGCGCATTGTAGCAACGGCAACAGCCGCTCTCGCAAATCTCAAAAGCTTTTCCTTGACGTCCTCGGGGATGGTCGAGTCGTCGGCATCCTGAACCTCGTGACCGTAGATGCCGAAGGCCGGAAGCCCCTTCTGTGCGTGACCTGCAAGCACCGCCGCAAGATAAACCGCGCCGGGACGCTCCGTGCCGTTAAAGCCCCAAACGCCCTTGATTGTCGTGGGGTCCATATCCATAGTTTCCGAGCCGTAGCACCAGCAGGGAGTAACCGAAAGAGTAATGTCAACGCCTTCACGCCTGAACTTGCTTGCGCAAGCAGCAGCCTCGGGTGCGCGACCTATACTTGTGTCGGCTATAACCACCTTAACGGGCTCACCGTTCGAATAAAAAAGATTTTCCTCAAAGAGTTTCTTTGCCGCCCTTGCAAGCGCCATCGTTTGCTCTTCAAGGCTCTCGCGGAGCATCATAGGTCCTCGACGGGCGTCAATGCAGGGACGAATGCCTATAACAGGATAATCGCCAACGTATCTGTTTTTTGCCATTTTTATCTCCTCCGTATAAAAAATTATTGTTTCTCTTGATTTTATTATAACTTTACTATATAATTAAATCAATGAAGAAAACACAGAAAAAACTTAACAAAACTTACATTAAGCTCATGGGAGATAAATATGAAAACAAGGCTTTTCAGAAACGGCAGCTATACCGTCTCTTTTGCAAAGATGGAGAGAGTCGGCGAGGAGTGGAATCACATAGAGTGGAATATACACCACACCGACATTCAGTACCACCGCCTGTATCTTTTGAGGAGCGGACGCGCGAGGGTGTCGCTTTACGACCGTGAGCTGACGCTTGTGCCGGGGCGGGTGTACTTTCTCCCGGCCTTTTCGATAAAGGAGAGCGCGGTTGACGAGGTTATGGATAAATACTATATTCACTTTCAGTCGTCCTCGCCCTTTTTCTCGCTGTACAGATACCTTGCAGACGGCTACTCTGCCCCTGCAAACCCCGCGACCGAGTTCCTCTTTCAGACGGTAGTGGAAAACTATGCGAAGGGTACTATGGACTCGCACTTCAAGGTGCAGGGTGCGCTTGACCTCATTCTATCCGACTTTGTCTCCGACGTGACGGGCGACGTCTCTGACATTGTGAGGTTTGACGAGGTGTTAAAGTATATCGACCACAACTATACGAAAAACATCAGCCTTTCCGACCTTGCGGCGATTATGAACATCAGCCCGATGTATTTTTCAAACTACTTCAAGCGCACCTTCAAAATCAGCCCGAAGCAGTATATTCTCAACAAGCGCCTTCTCGAGAGTCAAAGGCTTCTCATCGAGAGCCGAATGAACGTAAGGGAGATAGCTCTGGCGGTAGGATTTGAGAACGAGAACTACTTTTCGGAGTTTTTTGCAAAAAAGGTGGGCACTACCGCCCTCAAATTCAGAAGGCGCAAGCTGCCAACCGAAAGAGAAACGATACTATGATAAGAACGGCACGCCGCGGCGTGCCGTTCTCTCTTTATTAAAGGTGCAAAACCCTGTCGCGGATTTCCTGCGTGCGCCCTTGATTCCAATACTGCGTGCCAATATAGCCGCAGGTTCGGCGCGCCACGTTCATCTTCGACTGGTCGCGGTTTTTGCAATTAGGGCATTCCCAAACGAGCTTGCCATCCTCCTCGGCAATTAAAATCTCGCCGTCGTAGCCGCACACCTGACAAAAATCGCTCTTTGTATTAAGCTCGGCGTACATAATGTGGTCGTAAATGTACTCCATAACGCCGAGCACCGCGTCAATATTGTTCTGCATATCCGGCACCTCAACGTAGGAGATAGCGCCGCCGGGCGAGAGCGCCTGGAACTTCGCCTCGAGCGAGAGCTTCGAGAAGGCGTCGATAGGCTCGGTCACGTGCACGTGGTAGGAATTGGTGATATAATTCTTGTCGGTAACGCCCTCGACTATGCCAAAGCGCTTTTGCAGACACTTTGCAAACTTGTAGGTCGTGCTCTCAAGCGGCGTGCCGTAAAGCGAGTAGTCAATATTCTCCTCTTTTTTCCACTTTGCCGTGTACTCGTTGAGCTTGCGCATTATCGAAAGCCCCAGCTCCTCGCCCTCGGGCTCGGTCAGCTTCTTTCCCGATATCGCGTACACGCACTCCCAAAGCCCCGCATAGCCGAGCGAGAGCGTGGAGTAGCCGCCGTAGAGATACTTATCAATAGTCTCGCCCTTTTTGAGTCTCGTCAGCGCGCCGTACTGCCAGAGTATAGGCGCCGCGTCGGAAAGCGTGCCGAGCAGTCTCTCGTGGCGGCAGCGCAGCGCCCTGTGGCAAAGCTCCATTCGCTCGTCAAAGACCTGCCAGAACCTCTCCATATCGCCCTCGGCGGAAAGCCCGATATCGACGAGATTGACGGTTACGACGCCCTGATTGAAGCGGCCGTAGTATTTCGGCTTGCCACTCTCGTCAACGTAGGGAGTTAAGAAGCTGCGGCAGCCCATGCAGGTGTAGCAGTGACCCTCGCCGTTTTTGTCAATCTTATTTTGAAGCATTACCTTCTCGGAGATATAGTCGGGCACCATGCGCTTTGCCGTGCACCTCGCCGCGAGCTTTGTGAGATAGTGGTATCTCGAGCCCTCGCGCACGTTGTCCTCCTCGAGAACGTAAATGAGCTTCGGAAACGCGGGCGTAATCCACACGCCCTCCTCGTTTTTGACGCCCTCGGTGCGCTGGCGCAGCACCTCCTCGATGATGAGCGCGAGGTCTGCCCTCTCCTCCTCGTCTCTTGCCTCGCCAAGGTACATAAACACGGTGATAAACGGCGCCTGTCCGTTTGTCGTCAGGAGCGTTACAACCTGATACTGTATGCACTGAACGCCGCGGTTGATTTCCTCGCGCAGACGCTTCTCCGCGATTTTCTCGACCGCCGCCTCGTCGGTAACGCCAACAGCCTCGAGCTCGGCTCTTACCGAGCGGCGAATCTTCTCGCGGCTGATTTTTACAAAGGGCGCGAGATGAGTCAGGCTTATCGACTGACCGCCGTACTGATTCGAGGCGACCTGCGCTATTATCTGAGTCGCAATATTGCAGGCGGTCGAGAAGCTGTGCGGCTTTTCAATCATCGTACCGCTGATAACCGTTCCGTTTTGTAACATATCCTCAAGATTCACGAGGTCGCAGTTGTGCATATGCTGAGCGAAATAGTCGGCGTCGTGAAAATGTATTCTGCCGTCCTCGTGCGCTCTGACAATATCCTCGGGTAAAAGTATTCTGCGAGTTATATCCTTCGACACCTCGCCCGCCATATAGTCGCGCTGCACGCTGTTGACGGTCGGGTTCTTGTTCGAGTTCTCCTGCTTTACCTCCTCGTTGTTGCACTCGATAAGCGAGAGAATTTTATCGTCTGTCGTGTTCGATTTGCGCACAAGCTCGCGCGTGTAGCGGTAGGTGATATAAGCCTTTGCAAGCGTGAAGGCGCGCACGTCCATCAGCTCGCGCTCGACCATATCCTGCACCTCCTCGACGCTCACCGAGCGCCAGAGCTTTTCGCACCTATCAACGACCCTATCGGTAATCTCCGCTATAAGCTCGGGGGCGATACGCTCGCCCTCGTCTATCGCCTCGTTAGCCTTGGTTATCGCGGCTAAAATCTTGCCCCTGTCAAAGCTGACCTCAGAGCCGTTTCTCTTTATAAGCTTCATATATTTCTCCGTTTCATATCAAAAATAGTCAGTACATTTATTATACCACATATTGTGAATTTGTCAAGAGGAAATATCAAGATATTGTGTTTGACGGGCAAAAAGTGCAGGCCTTGCAACAAAGCCTGCACAAAATAATTCATACCGTATCACACGAGATCAATTCGCTCATAAGACTTCAAGCGCCCTATCGTCAAGCAGAAAATCAAAGATGTTGATTTTCTTATATCCGCGCTCAAGGTTAACAAACGGGTCGTCATCCATTGTTATAACGATTTTCTTGTACCCGTCGTCAAGCCCGTAAAACGAAGAAATTTCCTGCTCGCGCTTTCCGCTATCGCTAATAGTATAAGCAACCTGAACGTAATAGAGATTTTTATCGTCTCTTGCGACAAAGTCGATTTCCTTCTCTGAATTTTTACCAACGTCAACCATATACCCGCGCCGTACGAGGTCTAAATAAACCACGTTTTCAATCTATTGGGAGGCGGCTGTCGCTCGATAAACCTCGATTATCTATCACGTCGATTCTTTTCGTTATTTATGCCTCGCCTTATCATAAAATCAACGTCCTCACTTGCCGAAAGCACGTTAAGCTTAACGTCGGGGTTGTTCCTCTGCCAAACGACAAAGAGCTCGTGAACGAAAGCCTGCCCCGCCTGCTCAACACCCTCAAAATCAAGGTCGATTTCCTTGAAATCGCGGATAATCTCACCAACAAGTTCTCCCATAATTCTTCCTTGTGAGCGCGAAATCGGTCCAAATCCCGGGAAAATACTATCTACAAATATTCTGTTTTTTCTATCCGTGTTTCAGGAAATTCACTACGGTCAACCATATTACAAATCCTTTAACCTTTCGTTATTTAATATTATAACACGAGATTAAAACTCTTTCAATGATTTTTCCAAAAAATCAAAAAACAGCCGCGGCAAATTGCCGCGGCTGTCGCCTTTTGTACTTACGTACCTATTAATTTTGCTTTAGAATATCCGAGAAGGATTATTCTGCTGCTGCAGTGTACTTGTCGCAGTAAGTATCACTAATGGTGAAGAATACGTCTCTCGTGCCGGAAATTGCCTCGAGATAAATATGAGTTGGTGCAACGGAAGTAAGGCTACCGGTACCGCTACTGTTTCTAAGATACTCGGTCTTCTCTACAACTGTAGCGCCGTTAACAATAAACTTAATGTCAACCTGACCTGCGCTCTCGGACTCATAAACCTCAATGCGAAGATTGAACTGCTGACCAACCTTTACAGCGGTAGCCGTGCCGTTGACAGTCACGTATCCACCGGAGGTTCCAAGCCAGTAGTCAGAGGGTGACCAATAAATATTATCGGATCTGTTCTGGATCTTAACCTTAATTTGATTTGTGGTGTTGTATTTGGTAGTAATAACTGCATCTGTATCAAATACGAAGCGGAGATTATCCTCCCTTGTTCCTGCGGAGGCTGCGCTAATAAGAGGCGTTGCTCCTACATCACCGTTGAAGGTGCTGCCTATCCAATCCTTAGGAATAACACTTCCCTTAGAGTAATTCGCACTGCCTACGGTAATAGAGGTCTCACCGGACTCGTCCGTAAGGCTCTCAATAACTATGGACTTCGAGAACGTCCAAGCAGTATTATCCGCATTAGGACCTATGGCAGACTTATAACGCCAAACAATGGTATGTGAATGATTTTCCTGAGTAGTTACAGAAACACCGCTATCGGTCACTGTCAAGTAATTAGTTCTTATTTCTTCTGCCGTTGTCGTAAGCTTCGAATAATCAACTTTATTTACACCGCCAATGCCCTCGTAAGGAATGTAGTAGCTGTCGCAGTATGTGTTGCTGAAGACAAGCTTCATATCCATAGTGTTGGAATAGCCCTTAAAGCCAACAGAAGTGGGCTTTTCTGCTATAGTCTTCGTGGATACATACACTTTGTTTACGTAAATCTTAATGTTATAAGATCCCGAAGCCTCATATCCGCGAAGCACAAGCTCGAACTTCTCACCCGTAGAAACTCCGGAATTTACTCCGTTAATATAAACTACACCGTTTTTATTAGCAATGTAGAATTCAAAGGCGCCGTTACTCTCCTTATTGTTCATCTTTACCATTATATGGTTTTCGTTAGTATTAAAGCTTGTGAACGTAGAGTCAACAACCATATCGGTAACGAATTGGAAGATTGAACCGTCAACAGACATACCGGCCTCAGCAGCTACAATGTTGACAGTAGGCTCAGTATAATTTGTTACAACGCCCTTAGGAATAGCGCTGCCCACTGTAAGCGTACCTCCGCCCGCAGTTACCGAGTCGGCTCCATCAATGTTGGTTACATACAGGCCGCGGCCCAAGACGAAGGATTGAGTTGCTGCGTCCCAGTACTTATAATTCTTAAAATCATATGTTACATTGTATCCGCCGATCTGGGTTTCTTTCTCTGTTGTAGTGTTAGTCGTGTTAGCCGTGAAATCAACAGCGTTAGTGCCGAGAATCTCGTTGAAATAAGTATAAGATACACAGGTAGTATCAGCAAAGGTTGCCTCTACATTTCTTGCATTTGATGCATAGTCAAAGCGAACGCCGGTGGGAACAAACTCATCAACGGTGACGGTCTTGCCGGACTGTACGCCGTTAATAAGGAGCTTAACGTCAACCTTTCCTACGGTCTCAGACTGCCATACCTCAATACGGAAGTTGAAGGTATCGCCCCAAGAAATACCTGTGGAAATTTGGCTACCGCCGAGGCTCTGACCGCCTATAATAGCGGTTCTTATCTCATTGGCGTTTGCACCGCCGTTGACTGCTGTTTGAGATTGATTAAGGAAACCAAGCGAAACCTTTGAATTTGCTGCGCTGATACCGGTAGCACCGTTAGCCTGAATTCGGATTTCGATACCGCTCCACTCGCCAAACACGAAATCCTTGTTGTTGATAGTAAGGTTCGTGTCGTAAATGTATATAAGCTTACTGGTAGTGACACCGCCGTCAAAAGGAGCGATTGTGAAGGTTGCTCCTGAGCCGTAAGTAGAAGCGGTTTTAGCTACGGTATCGCCTACGGTATAGGTCTTGCTTTCGGTGGTTACGGAATTATGGGAGGTACCGTCTTCATTGAGAGTAATGCTCTTGATGGTAAGAACCTTATTCCACTCGTAAGTGTCATTCACGAGATCGGGACCTGCCGCACCCTTGTTGTACCATTCTACGGTATAGACTTTTCCATCAGTTCCGGTCACATCGAAGGTTCCGGTGCCGGCAGCCTGAGTGGGAAGGGTGGAGTAATTGTAGAACATATCGTTCGCGAGCTTATCGGTGTTATGATTCAGCACCTTCTGAACCGACGCGCCGTAATCAACGAGTGCGTGATAAAGCGCCTTCTGGTCAGCGGTAGAGCCCTTTGCGACTCTGTTCTTTACGTAGGTGTAGATGGAGTACTCAACGACCTCGCCGCGGTCAACCTCGCCATCCTCGCTGTTGCAGAGGATGGTCTGAGCATAAACGGTGTCGCGCATTTCCTTAGGAGCTACGCCCTCAGAGGTGAAGATGGTGTACTCGGTCTCACCAACGAACTTGGTGAAGGTCTCTGCGGACTTGATAACGGGTTCTTCCCCGTCGGTCCAAGTAGCAAGCTTAACGGTGTAGCCCTCGGGTACGGTTGCCGTGTTAACGTAATAAACTATCTGAACTGCGCCCTCGTAGGCGAGGTTCTTATATTCTATCTCGGGTGCGGTTTCTTCTGCCGCTACGGAGATACCAACTGCAGCGCCGATAAGGAGCAGGCAGCTGATGATAGCAGCAAGTATTTTCATAAGTTTTCTATTTTTCATACTGATTGTCCTGTTCCTTTCTGTCAGTTAGCGGGTGATACGGTGTAGAAGCCGGGAGCGAGCTCCTCGTTGATATCAACTACCTTGCCGTCCTTGTCGGTTACTACG
>JAZOSP010000048.1:0-27877 GCA_045657165.1 Eubacteriales bacterium | reverse complement strand
CCCGACGCCTTTTCGGTAGATGAGGTTATAGAAGTGCTCGAGTCGCAGGGTGGCGAGAGCGTTGTCGCATATAAGGAGGGCGATATCGTCAAGGTGCACGTTCACACGATGAAACCGGGCGAGGTGCTTTCGGCTTGTCAGAGCTTCGGTGAGTTTCTCACCGTCAAGATAGAGAATATGTCGCTCGGTCACAGCGAGTCGGCGCCGGCTAAAAAGAAAAAGCCGAAGAAGCTCTCGGTGCTTGCGGTCGCCTCGGGCGAGGGAATTTGCGGTCTGTTTCTCGATATGGGCGCTGACGGCATAATCTCTGGCGGACAGACTCAGAACCCGTCGGCAGAGGAGTTTATCGAGGCGTTTAAGAATCACGAGGCTGAAAACATTATCGTTTTGCCTAACAATAAAAACGTATTTCTTACGGCTAAGCAGGCGGCAGAGCTTTACGACCCCGAGCGCGTGCACATCATAGCAACCTCAACTCTTATGCAGGGCTATGCGGCACTCTCGGTGCTCACCCCCGGTGTTACCGACGTGAACGCGCTTTGCGACAGCCTCTCCCGTGCTGCGAGCGCGGTTGCCGGCGGCGAGATAACCCGTGCCGTGCGCGACGCTACGGTGTCGGGTGTAGAGGTTAAGTGCGGACAGTATTTTGCGATAGTCGACGGTAAAATTCTTGCGGTATCCGATGACCGCGACGAAGCCCTTCTCGGTATGCTTGCGGCAATCGAGGATATGGACGAGCGCGAGATAATCTCCCTGTTTGTCGGCCGTGAGGTTGATGACGAAAGCCGCGCCTCGATTACCGAGAGAATAGAGGAGCTTTATCCCGACTTTGAGGTTATCGTTTATAAGGGCGGTCAAGAGGTTTACGACTACCTCGTCGCCGTGGAATGATATCGGAGGACAAAACGGTGTATAAAATTGTTATTGATGCTATGGGCAGCGACAGAGGCCCCGAGATGATTGTTGCAGGTGCGAAGCTCGCGCTTGAGCGTCACCCCGAGCTTGCGGTATGCATTGTCGGCGACAAGGATTTTCTCGCGGGCGAATGTGAAAAGCAGGGAATATGTGGGGAGCGTGTTGAGATTTTACACTCCTCCGACGTGATTACCAACTACGACAGCCCTGCGGCTGCAATCTTTTCTAAGCCCGACTCCTCGCTGGTTGTGGCGCTTCGTGCGCTCTCCGAGCGCGACGACCTTGTCGGTCTTATCAACGCGGGGTCGACGGGTGCGCTTCTTGCGGGAGCTGTGAGATTTCTTTCGACACCCGAGAGGACAAGGCCCGCGCTTGCTGCGGTGCTCCCTGCGGCCGACGGCTCTTTTACCTGTCTTGTTGACACGGGTGCCACCATTGACTGTACCGCGAGCCAGCTTCTTCACTTTGCAAGGCTCGGCAGCGATTTTATGAAAAGCCTTTATAAGCTTGATTCTCCAAGGATAGGTCTGCTCTCAAACGGTGCGGAATCCACCAAGGGCAATGCGCTCGTCAAGGAAGCTCACGGGCTTCTCGCGGCGGCAGAGGACCTCAACTTCGTCGGAAATATCGAGGGCACGGGTGCTCTCTCGGGCAGCTGCGACGTTCTCGTGTGCGACGGCTTTGCGGGCAATCAGGTGCTCAAGGTGTCCGAGGGCATAGCCAAGAGAATTATTACCGACATCGTTAAGTATGCAAAGAAGACGGGGCGCGAGGACTATATGCAGCTTGTCGGCCATCTTATGGCGCTTTACGACTTCAACTCGCTCGGCGGAGGCATAATTCTCGGCACGAGAAAGCCGGTTATAAAGGCACACGGCGCAGCCAACGAGGCGTCTATTATGAATACTGCCGGTATGCTTCTCAATCTTGCGAAAAATAAGCAGGTTTTTGAGGCTTAAGATCACATAAAAAGGAGAACAAGAAATGAAAACCAAAATTATGTGCACCTCGACGGGCTGTATCGAATACGCTCCCGAGAGGTATCGTGAGCTTGGTATTGACATTATAAGAGTTCACGTTCACTTCGGCGGCAAGGAATACCTTGAGGGCTACGACCTTGACCCCGTAGATTTTTATAATCAGCTCGAGGCGCTTGAGAATCCGAAGCAGAATCTGCCCTATACGAGCATGCCTACCCCGAAGGAGATTTGCGAGCACTTTGAGCGTGCTATCGAGGAGGGCTACGATGAGGTAATCGCCTTTGCGATAAGCTCGGCTCTCGGCGGTACATACAACGAGATTTGCCTCGTTGCAAGGGATTTTGCCGACAGGCTTAAAATCCACGTTATTGATACCAAAATCACGAGCTTTGGCGAGGGCTTCCTCGCAATACGCGCGGCAGAGATGGTGCGCGAGGGCGTGCCCACCGAAACCATACTTAAAGAGGTCGCGTGGATGATGGAGCGCCAGGAGTTTATGGGCGTTGACGGTAAGCTTGATTACCTCATCTATAACGGCAGGCTTAAGGGCGGCAAGGCGTTCCTCGGTCAGATGTTCAATATCTGCCCCGTAGTTCATTTCAACCGCGCGGGTGAGTGCGTTGCGCTTGAGAGCGTCAGAACGCAGAAGAAGGCGCTTGCGCGCACCTGTGAGATAATCAAGGAAAAGATAGGCGACCGTTCTCCCGAGGACTATAGACTCTGGCACGTTTACACCGGTCCCTCGCTTATTGGCACTCTGAAGGAGATTGAGAAAAAATACGGCATTGAAACCAACCACGAGGACGTTATAATGTCGCCCGTCAGCGGCGCGCATAACGGTCCGTGGCTTGCAGGCTACGGTCTTGCCTTCCTTCGTCGCGACGACGAGCCTCTTGAATAAATGGGAGAGGTTTTATGGTAAGCGTAAGAGAGGTTAAAACCAAAAGAGATATCAAGGAATTTATTGAGTTTCCCTTGCGGCTTTACCGCGGGTGCGAGTTTTTCGTGCCGCCGCTTTATGCCGACGAGAGGAAGCTTATAGAGAAGAACCCGAATGCCGATATCGCCGACAGCGTGTATTATCTTGCCGAGCGTGACGGAAGGGTCGTCGGGCGCATACAGGGAATAATCCAAAAGCAATACAATTCGTTACACGGGTGCCGCCGTGTCAGGTTTACCCGCTTTGACGCGATAGATGACACCGAGGTGTCGGGTGCGCTCTTTTCAGCCGTCGAGGCATGGGGCAGAGAGCATGGAATGGACACGCTTTGCGGCCCTCTCGGTTATAGCGACCTTGACAGAGAGGGGCTGCTCGTCGAGGGCTTTGAGGAAAATTCCACCTTTGAGGAGCAGTATAACTATGAGTACTACGGCGCGCTCTGCGAGGCGGCGGGGCTCGAAAAAGAGGTTGACTGGCTCGAGTTTGAGCTTCGCGCGCCCGAGAAGAGAAACGAAATGCTTGGCAGGGTTGCCGAGCGCTCGCTTGAGCTAAATAAGCTTCACATAGCGAAAACCGAGGGTATCTCGAAAAAGGACTACATAGATAAGTATAAGGATGGCATTTTCGACTGCATTGACGAATGCTACAGCAAGCTCTACGGCACAGCTCCCATCTCGCCGAAAATGCGAGAGGAGCTTATCGAGCAGTTTATGCTTATCGTCAATAAGGAGTTTCTCTTTATCATCTGCGACGAGAGTGAGCGCGTCGTGGCGTTCGGTCTTTGCTTCCCCGGTATCGGTGATGCCGTAAAGCGCTCGGGTGGAAGGCTCACGCCCTTGGCGCTTATGAAGCTGCTCCGACTTGTTAAGCACCCGAGAGTTATCGACCTCGGACTTGTTGCGGTGCTCCCCGAGTATCAGAACTCGGGCGTCAATGCCGCAATAGTAAACGGACTCGTAGAAATGCTCCTTAGCGGAAAGGCCGAGGCTTGCGAAACCAATCTGAACCTTGAAACCAACGCCGCTGTCATAGCGCAGTGGAAGCATTTTACGAAAAGACAGCACAAGCGCCGCCGCGCGTACGTTAAGAATGTATAAGGAAGGATTTTGCTATGCTTGAAAGACTTAAGGAAATTCTTGCAAAGGTGACTCCAGACACCGATATGTCAGCCGTTACCGAGGAGTCGAGGCTGGTCGAGGACCTCGGGTTTGACTCACTCGCTATTATGATGATGGCGATGGAGATTGAGGACGTCTTTAATTTCAAATTTACCGAGATGGTGCGCTTCGTTACCGTAGGTGACGTTTGCCGTTATCTCGAAAACCTTTAAGAAAATGCTCTTAAAAGGACTTCAGAAGCTGACGCTTCTTGACTATCCCGGCAGGCTTGCCGCGACGGTTTTCGTCGGCGGCTGCAATTTCCGTTGCCCGTTTTGTCATAACGCCTCGCTCGTCCTGCCCGAGAAATTCGGCCCGACGCTCCCCTGTGAGGAGTTTTTCTCCTTTCTTGATGGCAGAAGGGGAAAGCTTACGGGCGTTTGCGTAAGCGGCGGTGAGCCGACGCTCGCACCCGAGCTACCAGATTTTCTCGCTCGTATTAAGGATATGGGCTTTTCCGTGAAGCTCGACACCAACGGCTACCGCCCGAGTGTGCTTTCGTCGCTCATAGAGCGCTCGCTCGTTGACTACGTTGCAATGGATATAAAAAATTCGCCCGCAAGATACGGCGAGACGGTTGGAATCTCGGATTTCGACGTTAAGCCGATTTTCGAGAGCGTTCAAATTCTCCTCTCGGAGAGAGTGGAGTACGAGTTCCGTACCACGGTTATGCGCGAGCTTCACACAGCGGACGACGTTCGCGAGATGGGAAGGCTCTGTCGCGGAGCGAAAAAATATTTTCTCCAAAGCTTCCGCGACTCGGGTGACCTCATAGGGGAGGGCTTTACGGCTTATTCCGAGGCAGAAATGAAGACCCTACAAAAAATCCTATCCGAGTTTGTTCCTTTTGCACAAATAAGGGGCTGAGGGCAAAAAAATAAAAAAACCCGAAACCCCTTGAAAATCCTATATCTTGTGGCGAATTTTGTAAAATTCTACAATATTTTGTGTTTCTCCTGTTGACAAACCGATTTATTTGTGATATCATATTAACGCACACTCTTTGTGTGATACTGCGTTTTTTAAGATATCAAAATAAAGAATTTGAAGACAGGAGAAGCTTTTTATGTACACGGTCGTTAAAAGAGACGGTAAGATTGTTGACTTCAATCTCACCAAGATTTCCGAAGCTATCACCATGGCGTTTGACGCGCAGGAGCGCAATTACAATCAGGACATTATCGATTTTCTCGCACTCAAGGTTACCGCAGATTTCGAGCCTAAAATCAAGAATCAGCATATTGCGGTAGAGGACATTCAGGACAGCGTTGAGTCGGTGCTCGTTCAGGCAGGCTATGCAGACGTCGCAAAGGCATACATTCTTTACCGCCGTCAGAGAGAAAAGCTCCGTAACGTCAAGTCCACCGTTCTTGACTACAAGTCCATAGTTGACAGCTACGTTAAGGTTACCGACTGGCGAGTTAAGGAGAACTCCACCGTTACCTACTCGGTAGGCGGTCTTATCCTTAACAACTCGGGCGCTATCACCGCTAACTATTGGCTCTCTGAGGTTTACGACGATGAGATCGCAAACGCGCACAGAAACGCCGATATACATATCCACGACCTCTCGATGCTTACGGGCTACTGCGCAGGCTGGTCACTGAAGCAGCTTATCCAAGAGGGCCTTGGCGGTGTTACGGGCAAGATTACCTCTGCTCCCGCAAAGCACCTTGCAACCCTTTGCAATCAGATGGTCAACTTCCTCGGCATTATGCAGAACGAGTGGGCAGGCGCGCAGGCGTTCTCCTCGTTCGATACCTACCTTGCTCCCTTCGTAAAGGTTGATAACCTCTCCTACGACGCTGTAAAGAAATGCATTGAGTCCTTCATATACGGCGTTAACACTCCCTCGCGTTGGGGTACTCAGGCGCCCTTCTCGAATATTACCCTTGACTGGGTAGTTCCGAACGACCTTGCGGAGCTTCCCGCAATAGTCGGCGGCAAGGAGATGGACTTCAAGTATAAGGACTGCAAGCGCGAGATGGATATGATTAACCGCGCCTTCATCGAGACGATGATTGAGGGCGACGCCAACGGACGCGGCTTCCAGTATCCCATCCCCACCTACTCCATCACGAGCGACTTTGACTGGTCTGAGACCGAGAATAACAAGCTCCTCTTTGAGATGACCGCAAAGTACGGCACTCCCTATTTCTCGAACTACATCAACAGCGATATGGAGCCGAGCGACGTGCGCTCCATGTGCTGCCGTCTTCGCCTTGACCTTCGCGAGCTCAGAAAGAAGTCGGGCGGCTTCTTCGGAAGCGGCGAGAGCACCGGCTCTGTCGGCGTTGTTACCATCAACATGCCGAGAATTGCATATCTTGCAGCCGACAAGGAGGACTTCTACAAGAGACTTGATCGTATGATGGACATCTCCGCAAGAAGCCTTAAGGTAAAGAGAACGGTTATTACGAAGCTTCTTGACGAGGGACTTTACCCCTATACCAAGCGCTACCTCGGCACCTTTGCAAACCACTTCTCGACCATCGGTCTTATCGGTATGAATGAGGTTGGTCTTAACGCGAAGTGGATTGGCAAGGATATGACGCACAAGGAGACTCAGGAGTTCACCAAGGAGGTTCTCAACCATATGAGAGAGCGCCTCTCCGATTATCAGGAGGCATACGGCGACCTTTACAACCTCGAGGCAACTCCCGCTGAGTCCACCACCTACCGTCTTGCAAAGCACGATATGCGCCGTTATCCCGACATCATCACCGCGGCTGACACCGCAAAGGGCGAGACTCCGTACTATACCAACTCCTCGCACCTTCCCGTTGGCTACACCGACGATATCTTCGCAGCACTCGACATTCAGGACGAGCTTCAGACACTTTACACCTCGGGTACTGTATTCCACGCCTTCCTCGGCGAGAAGCTACCCTCGTGGAAGTCTGCTGCAACGCTTATCCGCACGATAGCAGAGAATTATAAGCTTCCTTACTACACACTTTCTCCCACCTACTCGGTATGCAAGAATCACGGATATCTTTCCGGTGAGGTTTACACCTGCCCACACTGCGGTGAGAAGACCGAGGTTTACAGCCGCATCACGGGCTACTACCGCCCCGTTCAGAACTGGAACGACGGTAAGACCCAGGAGTATAAGGACAGAGTGGTTTACGTTCCCGAAAAGTTCGGCTCAAAGTCGCCTATAGGAGAGAAAATTGCCGATGAGGACAAGGCAGAGATGACCGCCTCGGGCGAGGACAGACTACTTCTTTTCACCACCGCTAACTGCCCCAAGTGCAGAATGGCAAAGGCATTCCTTGACAAAGCGGGTATCTCCTACGAGGTGCTGCTTGCAGAGGAGAGCGTAGAGCTCGTTAACCTCTACGGTGTAAAGGAAGCACCTACGCTCATCGTTATCTCGGGCGGCGTGGCAGAAAAAATTGCAAACCCCTCTAACATCAAGGCGTTCTGTGAGAAGGTCGGAACTATCGCATAACTTAAGATAAATCAAGTATTCGGCAGTCCTCGGACTGCCGAATACGAATATGTAGCTTGGAGCAGAGAAAAATATGTACGATATAATCGTTATAGGCGCAGGCCCTGCGGGTCTTACCGCCGCGATATACGCACGCCGCGCAGAAAAGAGCGTGCTGGTTATAGAAAAGGACACCTTTGGCGGTCAGATAACCCATTCGCCAAGGGTTGAGAATTATCCCGGCTTTCTTGCTATGAGCGGAGTCGAGTTTGCCGACAAGCTTATGGAGCAGGCTATGGAGCAGGGGGCAGAGATTGAGCTTGACAGTGTTACCGCGGTTCGTGGTGAGGCAGGTGACTACACAGTCGTTTGCGAGGGAGGCGAGTTCTCGGGGCGTACCGTTATAATCGCCACGGGCTCGAAGCACCGCACTCTCGGGCTTAAGGATGAATTTCGCTACACGGGTGAGGGCATTTCCTACTGTGCCGTGTGTGACGGAGCGTTTTACAAGGGCAAGCGCGTCGCGGTTATCGGCGGTGGCAACTCCGCGCTTCAGGACGCGGTATTGCTCTCGGAGAGCTGCCCCAAGGTTTACGTTGTGCAAAACCTAGCATACCTTACGGGCGAAAACCGCCTGCGCCAGATACTTGCGGCGCGAGATAACGTTGAGATAATCTACTCCACCGTGGTCACCGAAATCATAGGCGACGGGGAATTTAAGGGGATAAAAATAAAGAACACCGACTCGGGCGAGGAGTCGGAGCTTTCGGTTGACGGTATGTTCGTTGCAATCGGTCAGGTGCCCGAAAACGAGCCCTTCGCCGACAGGGTAAGCCTTAACGATTACGGATATATCGTATCGGGCGAGTCCTGTGTGCCCGAGGGGGCTGACGGCGGTATTTTTACCGCAGGCGACTGCCGTACAAAGTCTGTAAGGCAGATAACCACTGCCACGGCAGACGGAGCCGTAGCAGCCCTTGCCGCTTGCAGATTTATCGACTCGCTTCGCAAATAAAGCATACCCCGTGTTAAAAATAAGCGCCGCAGGCACTTGCCTGCGGCGCTTATTTCGTTTTAGCTCTGTGTCCATCCGTTCGGGTCAATGTTGGGCGCGCCGTCATCGTCGCCGCCACCGCTACCACCTTCACCTGTTCCGGGGTCCTTCGGGTCCTCGGGGATGTTGGGCGCGCCGTCATCGTCGCCGCCGCCGCTACCACCTTCACCTGTTCCGGGGTCCTTCGGGTCCTCGGGGGGATTGCAGGAGAACATCGCAAACGCTGAGATAGAGAGTATAAGTAAAAGTGCAATAAGCTTTTTCATAAGTATACCTCTTTTCCTTTAAGAAAGAATCCCTTATAGACATTTTAACACAAACTCCGAGGCAAGTCAATAGATAAACCCGTTTTTGGAAGTTTTATTATTTATCCTTTGACTTTGGCTGATAGTTTAGCAAGAGTATTCCCGCCGACACGAGAACGAGGGTTATGACGAGATTTAAGGGCTGAGTTCCGGTTGACTCGCCCGAGAGCATTATCATAGAAAGGAGCGTGCCGAAAATTGGGGTCGTAAAGCTGAAAATCGACACACGGGATACGGGATTGTGCTTAAGGAGCATACCCCATACGGCATAAGCCACAGCCGAGAGGATTGCGAGATAGAGGAGCACGAGAAGGCCTGTCAGCTCGGTGAGCTTAACCGTACCGCCCATACAAAGACCGAGCACAACAAGGAATATACCGCCAACGATAAACTGATAGCCGCTGATTACGACGGGGTCCTCGTCCTTTGAGAAGCGCTTCATAAGCACCGAGGAAAGCGCCGAGGCGATAGCCGAGAAGATAACGAAGCCGTCGCCAAGGAGATTCATAGTAAGCTCAAGTCCGTTGAGATTTACGATAACTACACCCGCAAAGCCGAGCACGCAGGCGAGAATTTTCTTAAACGTGAGCTTCTCCTGTCTGAAAATGAGGCTCGCAATAAGCACGCAGAAGAAGGCTGACGTGCCGCTGGCAATTGTGCCCTTAACACCCGAGGTGTTGGCAAGACCTATATAGAAAAATATGTACTGTACTACCGTCTGAAAGACGCTGACCGTCAGCACCTTTGGCAGATTCGCTGCCTTTGGGTAAAGCACGCGGCGTCTTGCTATACTGTAAATTGCGACAGTGATAATTCCCGCGAGGGTAAAGCGCATACCCGCAAAGAGCATCGTCGACGGAACGCCCGACACTTCCATGAGTGCATATCCCGTCTTGATAAATGGCGTCGCGCTACCCCAGAGCGCACAGCAAAGGAGCGCTAAAAGGGTCAGTACAATCGGGTTTTGAAAGATGTTTTTATCCTTACTTGAAAGCTTCATTTTAATCTCCCAAAAAATACAAAGTCCCCGTTATTATACAACAAAACGAACAAAAAGTCAATAGAAAAAGAAAACCGCCGGAACTCTGCCGGCGGTGTCATATGCTTTAAGCGATATCCTTCGCTGTGGCTATGCGAACGAGCTCGCGCACCTTGCGCATAGGTATGCTCGCGGCAATATCTATGCGGATTTTGGACTCGTTTGTGTCAATTGCCTCGGGGTAGTCGTTAAGCACCATGGTTTTGGTGTCTTCGTCAATCCTCGATTCATCAAATTCAACGATAAGACTGTTTGCGGTTTTGCGAACCGTGAAAAGAAGAAGCTCGCCGTCCATAACGTGGGCGCAGGAGGAGTGCTTTGCCGCGTCTATTGCCCAATCGGCAGATTCCATTACCGAGTCAACGAGAACGCGGGTCGTTGCACCCTTGAATGCAAGAAACAGGTCTGAGGCGTCTACCATACAAAGAGAGCGCTCGTCAAATTTCAACTCTAACATTCTTGAGTCGTTTGGTGCGTCGCTCTCCTTGCCTATCATGGCTCCGAGGCACTCCTCGAGAAGCTCATCAAAGCTAATAGAGTCGCTCGTGTTGCCTATCCATTTCAGCAGCTGGACGAGTAGATTCAAGAGTATTCCCACGACGAAGCCGAGGCTCATTCCCTTCAATTCCACAACGCCGAGATTGACTGACAGTCCGCTGACGCCGGAGATGAGAACTGCGGCGGTGATTATCTGATTCGATATTTTCTTGTAATTCACCCTTTGGTCAACGAGGAGCTGAATACCCGGCGCGGAAATTATTCCGAAAAGGAAGAGCTCCATGCCGCCGATAACAGCTTTGGGGATATTTAAGAGGAAGGATTGGAGAATCCCTGCGAAAGAGAAGAGTATAGCAATAACGGAGGCAACGATATAGGGATAAACAGAGAAGGGACGCGTCAGGTCGCGTATGACCTTGTCGGGGTCGCGCTTTGCTTCTGTGTCATGTATTCCCATAACGGCAATGTTCTCTGCGTAAATGGTGTTTGGCACAGAGCCCATAAGCGTAACTGCGATAGTGGAAAGACCGTGAGAGAGCAGCCCCTTGTGTAACTGCTTTATAGACTTTTTGTTGAATATGCCCGTTTCCACGTCGTCATGGTTGACCATACGGTTTATAACCGTTACTCGACCGATGTTTTCTGTGAAAATAATAAAGGTTGCCGGCACGACAGAGATGAGCAGGCTGAGCCAATTCTCGGGGAAGTAGAGAAGCGGAAGATTGAATTTCGGAACGGTAAGACTGATGAGCTCTGCGACGTCAAAATTCATATCGGGAAAGCCGTTTGTAAGGAAAAAGACAAGATATCCGACGAACATACCGACGATAATTGCGGCGTTTTTCCATATCCTGTTTTTAATCAGAGAGAAAAGAACGATAACGAAAAGCGTTACGATGGAAACAAGCGCGGCGTTCGCGTCAACAAGCCCGTTTACAATGTCAAAGCCCGAGTCACCGACAGCAGTGTCGGCAAGCTCAAGTCCGATAAGAGAAATGGCGGGACCTACTACTGAGGCCGGCAGAATAAAGGTAAGAAATCTATCTATATTCGCCTTTTTGTAAAGAAAAGATAGCAAAACCAATAAAATTCCGCTGAATATATATGCCCAACCGATATATGAATATGCCGTTTCCGGAGCTATGCCGCCATTCATTTGCGACTCTATGAGATAGATAGTGAGACCTATGTACGCGAAGCTCGACCCGAGATAGGCGGGAATCCTGCCTCGGGAGAAGATAGTAAAGCAGATAGTTCCAAAGCCGCTTGTAAAAAGAACAAGCGACATATCGATAACGTTCTCACCCACGGTGTTATTAACGAGAATCGGCACGAGAATCGTGGCGGGCACCATTGCCAGAAAGTGCTCGAAGCCCAGCGCAACAACTCCGCTGTTTGCGAACAACCATTTTGCTCTTCTGATAACGTCCTTAAAGGTTAGCTTTTTGTCCTTCATTTTCTTTTCCTCTCGACAGGGCAAGCGGCAGGGAGTCGTTGCCGCCTTGAAATTTAATGTCTACATATAGATTATAAAGCAACCGTCGAAAAAAGTCAAGAAAAAGAAGCTCCCAAATGCGTTCGGAGGCAAAGCGCTCTGAAAAGGCCCTCGTTTCAAATCGAAACGAGAGCCTTTTCGTTTTATGAGTAGTAGATTAAAATGCACAGAGGGAAAAACGTCTTTAGTCAATGCTTAGTCGGATATCACCCGTGCCCGTCGTAATCTCGCACACACCGCCCGATGTGCCTCTCGGTACGTCAACCGTACCCGTAGATGAGGTGGCTATAAACACCTTTTCGGAAAGAAGCGTGCCTGTGACGCTGCCCGTGCCGGCTCTTGCATAGATTTCAGCCGCGTCGCAAGCATTAAAATGTATACTGCCCGTGCCGACCTCAAGCGAAAAGCTTCCCGAAGCGACAGTGCTTGACAAATATATGCCGCCCGTGCTCGCGATTGATGTCAAGCTTCCGCATTCGGTGTCTGAAATGCTCGTGCTGCCCGTAGAGGTGCTGACCTTTATATCACCCAAGACGGTAGCTTCGGAAACGGTTACGCCACCCGTTGCGGTAGAGAGGTCAAGTGCGCCCGCCGTCACTCCTTTTACGGTAACGTCGCCTGTGCTCGCCTTGATTTTCACAGCTCCGGTGACAGAGGCATTAAAGTTTACATCACCCGTGCTCACCTCGACGTCAAGCTCACCAAACGAGAAGTCATTGGGAAGTTCAACGTGGCCAGTGTCAGACCTGATAAGAAGAGCTTCATACATGCCGGCGGGCAGATACACAGTGACGGTCTGAGTCGAGAAGCTTATGCCGATATAATCGTACCATGCACGAGTGTCAACCGCCTCGACGGTAAGTATACCCTCGGTGACTGTAACCTCGTGACGAACCTTTTCCATCTCGTAGCAGACAACCTTACATTTACCGTCCTGCGCCGGAAGAAAGCGGATATCCGCGGTGTCGGTGTTAATGGATATATCATCGAAGGATTCGGTTATTTCGTGCGTATTGGTTTCGTATTTTGAGGTGTTAAGCTTTGTGAAATCCCAACCAAGAGCCGACATTACGAGGGCAAAAATTATAAGCCCGACGGCAACAAGAGCCGAAGCAATAAAAATTTTTAATTTAGTACTCATTATCTACTCACCTTTCTTACAAAACAGCTTCTAATGCACCTTCCGCCCCATTTTACAAGCAGAAGAGCTCCCTTTGTTGCCGCCACGCCGCCGTAGAAAATGAAGATTGCGAGCCCTGAAAGAACAAGTCCTGCGCCCACGGTAGCCACACCCGAGAGGGCATTGCCGCAGAGGGCGAAAATTATGCCTGCGATAACGCTGGCGGGCGCTGCTGCTACAAAGGACACAAAGACAGCCCAGAGAGATATAACCACCGACCACAGCGCCGCGCAAAGAGAGATGATGACGGCAAAGGCAGCAATCAGCAGTGAGAGCCATACGGGAGAGCTGAGCACGAGTAGAAAAATTGCGCCTGCGCTGAGAGTCTTGCCGCCTTTTGTGCCCGTTGTCTTTATAAGAGGCGCGTCGGCAAGTATCTCAGCCGCGATTTTTTCGGTTGAGCCAATCTCAAGAACAGCCGCCTCCTCTGTGAGTCCGTCCTCAATTTTATCGTCAATCATTTCACTGTAAAAATTAAGGCGCTCCGCGGTTTCTCTTGCCGACAGTCCCGAAAGTCTCCGCTTAAGCGCATAAAGAAATTCTCGCTTACGCATTTTTTTCGTCTCCTTTCATTACAAACCTGTAAATCTGCATGACCTCGCGCCATTCGTCGCGGAAGTCCTCAATGCGCCCGAGCCCCGCACGAGTTATATGATAATACTTTCTGAGCCTGCCGTCGTGCACCGCGGTGCGCACGGTAAGCTGCCCCGCAAGCTCAAGGCGCTTCAGAATAGTATAAAGAGTGGATTCCGACATTTCGATATAAGGCTTCATATCCTTGATAATTTTATAGCCGTAGGAATCCTCGTTCTTGATTGCCGCAAGCACGCAAACGTCAAGCAGCCCTCGCTTCAATTGAATATCCATGCAATACCTCTCCTTGTGTAATACATCATATCACGAAGTATTGTGCTTGTCAAGAGGTTTTTCTAAAAAAATTGTGAGGGTATAAATATTACAAGAGGCTTATAGCAAAAAAGTGAAGTACTGCGGATTTCGTAACCCCATCTCTTGACTTTTGCGGCTGTTTAGAATATAATATTCATATATGTTAAAAGAGATTGGAGAAAAAACTATGCAAATGCTTGAAATGTTATATGATGAAATCCAAGATGCAGTGGATCGCAAGGTTCCCTTCGTTATTCCGATCGGAACGCTCGAGTACCACGCTCGCCATGCTTCGTGCGGAACGGACACGCTTGTCATTACCGGTTGCCTTCGCGAGCTTGAAAAGGAAAAGGAGATTGTGGTTTGTCCTCCCATCTGGTACGGTGTGGCATCATACGCAGTATGCGCTCCCAAGCCCAGCCACTTCCACGTAGACGAGGATGCTTATGCAAATTATCTCTACTACATACTGAAGTCCATGATAGAGGCGGGTCATAAGAATATATACCTTGTGGCTCATCATCAAACAGAGGGCGCGGGACTAATGCCCATGACGATTGCCTGCCATAAGGCTGCCAAGAAGGTGACTATGGAGTATATGGAAGAAAAGCTCGGCCGTGGCTGGTGGGGCAGCGATGCGTACGCTTCCTATTACGAGGATATGGGCAGTGAGGACGATCCCTTCTCTTACATCAAGGTGATTCCCTTGATTGGCGCTGACGCACAGATCAAGTGCGGCGGCTTTGACCATGCGGGAAAATGGGAGACGAGTCTTATGATGGGCACTTATCCCGAGCTTGTTGACCTTGACCGCTGTGAGCGCAACACCGAATGGTTCGCCGAAAGTGCCAAGGAAGCAAGTGTGGAAACCGGTAAGCATATGGTAAACTGCACGCTCGAGTGGCTCAGAAAGACCATTTTATAAGCAATAAAAAAGGCTATCTCAGCTTGCTTGAGATAGCCTTTTTGTCGGTAAACCGAAAAAGCCTTCTTAACACTTCATGGCAAAGCGTTTTTCTAAGATGCGCTCGCAGATTTCGAGATCTTCCGGGGTGTTAATGCCGCGAAGATCGTCTCCGTCCTCTGTAAAGTAGGTTTCTACCTTCATTCCGTGCTTTACCATAAGCTCCGGTATTTCCGTGATATAATATTCCTTTTGTACATTGGAGCAGTTCAACTCGGGTAAAAGACGGAAAAGCGTTTTGCCGCTAAAAACCATAACGCCTGCAAACAGCTCCTTGATGGTTGCTTCCTCGGGGGAGCAATCCTTTCCCTCTACAATTTTCAAGAAACGGCCGTTTTCATCACGAACGACACGCGCCCAGAGCCTCAGCGATTCGTTTGCCGCAGTCATAAGAGTACAGTCCGCACGGCTTTCATCGTGTAAACGGCACATAGCCTCCATTTCGCTTCTTCGAAACAGCGGCATATCTCCAAAGGTTACCAAAACACTGCCGTCAAAGCCCGCAAAGCAATCAGCGCATTCCATAACGGCATGTCCGGTGCCAAGCTGCTGCTTCTGTTCAACGTAATGATAGCGGTCGCCAAGGTGCTCTATGATTTTTTCTTTGCCGTAGCCCACTACTATGTATATGTTTTCTTTGTCAATAAAAGATATGTTTTCCAAAACGAAATCCAACATAGGCCTTTGGCCCACCTTGAACATCGCCTTGGGTAGATCCCCGCTGATTTTCTGGAGGCGGGTGCCTTTTCCGGCAGCGGGTACTATTGCTCTTATCTCTTTCATTTTACTTCCATTCTGCTTTGCGCTTGTTTTTATAAAACCTTGGCGTCAAGCCCCAAATCGTCATATATTTTTTGAAGAATCTTGCGTATTTCGGGCAACTTTTTCTCCATATCCGCAACCAGCTTCAGCTGTGTGCGAGCCCTGTCAAAATTCTGAGCTGGATAGGAAATCTTATAGTACGTATCTCCGTTTATATAATCCATAAGGAAACGGATACCGTCCTCCGACGTAATGACGAGGGAAGAGTAGGGCAAAAGCTCCAACTCCTCTTTTGTCAGGATATCACCGCATGCTTCAAGATAACCTCTGGCATACGCTTCATAAAGCTCGAGGTTACAGGAAACCTTGCTTAAGTCCTTCTCGTCGTCTGTTGCGGTATTGGTGCCTATTCTCATGCTATCACCGAAATCGTAGAGTGGCGAGGAAGGCATGACGGTATCTAAATCTATAATTGCAACAGGAAGATGGGTATCTTTATCAAACAGAATATTGTTGAGATTGCAGTCGTTATGACAGACCCGTGTCGGAATTATGCCGCTTTCCAAGGGCTCTGATATCTTTCCGTACAGGTCGGTGTGGAAACGGATAAAGTCAATTTCATTCTTTACGCTCTCTACTCTTTTTTGAGGATCGCGCGAAATAGCAGACTCAAGATCCAAATACCTGCGTTTAGTGTTATGGAAATTCGGAATAACCTCCCCGATCCTCGCTGCCTCAACCGAACTCATTTCCTTTAGGAATCGTCCGAAGGAAACGCCTGCATAATAAAAGGTTTCCGGCGAATCCGGAATATCTAACGAATACACGTTGTCAAAAAAGGTCAAGAGACGCCAGGAATCGGCCCCTGATTCGAAATACATTTTTCCGTCTTTTGTCATTCGAAGCGTTTGGACGGTTCCGCGACTGTGCTCTCCCGGCATTTTAAGACGGCTGCGCAAATGATTTGTGGTTGTTCTGAAATTGTTCATCAGCATCTCAACGTCCGGAAATACGTTCGTGTTTATGCGTTGCAAAAGGTACTGATGGATATGATTATTTTCAGAGAGAGATTCCACTTTGTAGGTGGAGTTAATATATCCTCTGTCAATTTTTTCAATGCTCGTAATATCGCCGCGAATGCAAAACTGCCCTACGACGTTTTTCAAATCTCTTATATCTTGCATACCGTCTCCGATGCTTTTCGCAATGTTTTTAAAGGATACAAGGAATAAATTGAACTCTCGATTTATATTATTATACCATAAATGAGAATATTTTGCAATATCTTTTATAAATTGCATTTTAACTACAATTTAATTCGACAAACTCTGCCAAATGTTTCCGATAAAATACAAGGATTTATATAAAAAAGACCTCGAATTGTCATTTTTGATGAAACGAGGTCTTTTTTTAGTGCCATTTTGCTCAAGCAATAAAAACCTTATCCCCTTGTAGGATAATTTATTTTGTCGCTATAGGTTAATTATTCCCACTCGATAGTTCCGGTGGGTTTGGGTGTAAGGTCGTAGAGCACGCGGTTGACACCCTCGACCTCGCTTGTGATGCGGGCGGTGATTTTATGAAGCACGGGGTAGGGGATATCCTCTACGGTTGCGGTCATAGCGTCCTTGGTGTTGACCGCGCGAAGGATTGCGGGCCAGCCTTCGTAGCGGCTCTCATCCTTGACGCCGACGCTCTTGATATCGGGGATTACGACGAAGTACTGCCATACCTTTTCTGCAAGTCCTGCGTTATCGAACTCCTCGCGCAGAATTGCGTCAGCCTCGCGGAGCGCCGCAAGTCTGTCACGGGTAATAGCGCCGAGGCAGCGTACGCCAAGACCGGGACCGGGGAAGGGCTGACGGTAAACCATAGCGTGAGGAAGACCGAGCGCCTCGCCGACGACTCTGACCTCGTCCTTAAAGAGGAGCTTTATAGGCTCGATGAGCTCAAACTGCATATCCTCGGGGAGACCGCCCACGTTGTGGTGCGACTTTACAGCCTTTTTGCCTTCCGCCTGCTTTATGCTCTCGAGTATATCTGGATAGATCGTGCCCTGAGCGAGGAAGGAAATGCCGTCGAGCTTTGCCGCCTCCTCGTCAAAGACCTTTATAAATTCGCCGCCGATTATTTTACGCTTCTTCTCAGGCTCGGATACACCGGCAAGAAGGTCAAGGAAGCGGTCGGTCGCGTCAACGTACACGAGGTTGGCGTCAAGTCCGTTTCTGAACACCTCGATAACCTGCTCGGACTCGCCCTTTCGCATAAGACCGTGGTTGACGTGCACGCATACGAGCTGCTTGCCTATTGCCTTTATGAGAAGTGCTGCAACAACCGAGCTGTCAACACCGCCCGAGAGTGCGAGTAGCACCTTTTTGTTACCTACTGTTGCTTGTATCTCGGCAACCTGCTCTGCAATAAAGCGGTCTGCAAGCGCCCTCGTGGTGATACGCTCCATGTTTTCGGGTCTTCTGTTCGAGTCCATTTTTTAACCTCCGTTATTCATAAAACAACTTGTTTAAGATATTTATATTATACAACCAGAGAGGATAAATTGCAAGATGTATTTTAACAAAAATTATTATTTCTTCATATATTATATATTATCGATTTTATCCAAAAATAAAAGGAGTTTTTATGCTTGTTACAAAGGCTTACTTGAGGGATAACGCCGTCGCTTATGCAAAAAAGTACGCATTTTCGCAGAATTCGAATTTTGCAAGCTTTGCGGGTATCGGCGGTAACTGCACAAATTTCGTCTCGCAGTGCATATATGCGGGGAGCTGTGAGATGAATTACACGCCGACCTTCGGGTGGTATTATATATCGCTCGAGGATAGAGCACCCGCCTGGACGGGGGTGGAATTTTTCTATAATTTTATGACACAGAACGCGGGAGTAGGTCCGTACGGCAGAGTGGCGGCGTCCGACGAGCTTGAGGTAGGTGACGTGATACAGCTTGGGCGTGAGGGCGAGGGGTATTATCATACACTGCTCGTCGTGGGCTTTGACGGCGAGGACCTGCTTGTCGCGGCGCAGACCGACAACGCCTACGCAAGACCTCTTTCCACCTATACTTATGATTTCTCGAGATTTATAAAAATTCTCGGAGTTCGATTTGAAGCGCCGGACAGCTATCAATGCTTTGAGCGTCTTATGCAAGGATGAAGAGAAAATACCCCGATTTGCAAAGTATAGTTTGCAAATCGGGGCGATTTTTATATATTGATTTTGTTTTCGACGGTGTAGAGCTCGAGCATAGCTGCTTCTTTTCTTGCGATTTCTGCCTTCATACTCTCAATCTCCTCATCGGTGAGCCTTGCGCGCTCTTCGTCGGTGAGAGTGCCCTTATACATCTTATCAAGAGCGAGAGCGTATCTTATCTCGGTGGAAACAATCTTGCTGTCGCGCTCGCAAATTACGAGGTTCGAGTTGCCGCGAAGCAGCTCCTCAACCGCCGCAACACCCATTCTCGACGCGAGAACTCTGTCACGAAGGGTGGGGTTGCCGCCGCGCACGATATGCGCGAGTCTTGCGAACTTGGTTTCAACACCGGTCTCGGCTTCGATTTTCTTAGCGAGTGCGGGCGCATATTCTCTGCCGACACCCTCGGAAACTACGACTATGAAATTACGCTTGCCGATGTCGCGGCCCTTGCGGATTTTCTTGCAAATCGAGTTGTCGTCGTGCGGAAACTCGGGAATAACAACCTGCGTCGCGCCCGAGGCTATGCCCGTGCAGAGAGCTATGTCGCCCGCGCCTCTGCCCATAACCTCAACAACGTTGCACCTTGCGTGAGATTCGCAGGTGTCGCGCAGCTTGTCGATGAGCTCGGTGACGGTGTTCATCGCGGTATCAAAGCCTATCGTCGAGTCGGTCGAGGTGATATCGTTATCAATAGTACCGGGGATTCCTATGCAGGGAATGCCGTGCGCTGTGAGCTCGGTTGCGCCGCGAAAGGTACCGTCGCCGCCGATGGCGACTATGCCGTCAATGCCTAAGCGGTGACAGGTGGATACCGCCTTCTGCATGCCCTCCTCGGTCTTAAACTCGGGGCAGCGGTCGGAGTAAAGCATGGTACCGCCCTTGTTTATAATGTTAGACACGTCGCGCAGCTCAAGCGATTTCATATCGCCGTCGATAAGTCCCGAGTAGCCGCGGTAAATTGCCATAACCTCAACACCGCGCGCGAGCGCAGTACGTGCGACGGCTCTGATTGCCGCATTCATTCCGGGGGCGTCGCCTCCTGACGTGAGTACACCTATTCGTTTGAATTTGCTCATTTTCGTCTCTCTTTTCAATAATTAAATTCGAACGCCTCTATTATACAACACAAAACAGCATTTTACAATAGCAAATATTAAAAATTATTAAATTTTTTCAAATTACTTTCGCGTTACGTCCTTGCGCGCGTTCTCAAAATATTAGAATAAACATTGACAAAAGCCGACGAAGGTGATATAATATCTTCACGGGTTATACCCGTGCGACAGTGTTTATCCGAAAAGGGCGCTCGCGAATGTGCGCCGCCCGTTTTCCGTAAAGGAGGAGATTTCAGTGTATATAGCTATTATTGCAGACGATAACAAAAAGGAGCTTATGGCCCAGTTTTGTATAGCATATTGCGGTATTCTCAGCCGCCATAATCTTTGCGCAACCAACGCGACAGGCAAGTATATTTCCGACGCTACGGGTCTTGAGATTGAAACCTTTATGTCCGGTCACACCGGCGGCACCGAGCAGATAACCTCGAGGGTTTCATATAACGAGATTGACCTCGTTTTCTATTTCAGAAGCACAGACCCCGAAAAGGAAACGTCAGAGGCAGAGCTCAATCTGCTTCGCCTTTGCGACGTTTACAATATTCCTCTTGCTACCAATATTGCGACGGCAGAGGTTCTCGTTACGGCGCTTGAGGCGGGCAGCCTTAACTGGCGTGAATTCATTAATCCGACGAGCGAGTATAACCAAAGGAAAAAGAGAAGATAAGCATTTCAAAAACGGCAGTTTCGGGTTCTCGTACGGCTACCGTTTTTGTTATTTTTTGAAAGGGGGGCACACGTCACGGAAGCTGATATAAGCATACATTCGGTTATAGAAAATCTTGATGATTCGGGGCTTGCGTGCGGTGACGCCGAGCGCACTCACGTAGAGGCGCGCGGCGCTCTTTCGGTTACCGACGGCTTTGTGAGAGCCGTATGGCGGGAGTCCTCTGACGGTGGCACCGTAGACTCGGAGCTTCTTGTCGAGGGTGACACGGTGACGGTGTCGCGCCGCGGCGCGATAGAGAGCACTCTTGTTTTTAAGGAGGGGCATACCGCCTCCTCGGTTTACCGAATTTCTCCGTATTCCTTCGACTCTCACCTAACGGCGAGGCGTGTAAGGGTGGCACTTAACGACAGCTGTGTCGGAGTCACGGTTATTTACGATATGGAAATCGGCGGGGCAAGGAAGCTTGTAAAAATGAAATTCAAGGCCGAGTCCTGCGAGAGCTCCGAGGTGGAATATGGAGCTTAAGGATTTCAAGGCGAGAATAAAATCCGCAAAGCTCGGCGGAGTCTATATTTTCGCCGGCGAGGAGGATTATCTGAAAAGATATTACCTCTCCGAGCTACGCTCGGCGACCTCGCCCGACACTGCGCTTGCCGTTTTCAACAACCCCGTCTTTGACGGTGCGGAGGTTGATTTCGCTGCGCTTGTCGAGGCGGTAAAGGCGCCGCCCGTTATGAGCGACGCGAAGCTCATAGAATGGCGGCACGCCGATTTTTCTTCAATGAACGAAAAGGAGCTCTGCCTTCTTGAGGAGCTTGTCAATCTGTGCGGCGAGCACTCTTACGCAACCGTCGCTTTTCTTGCACCTGACGGCGGAGTCGATTTCGGTGTGGGAAAAAGGAAGAGCAAGTTTATCACGCGATTCGAAAAAACCGTTAATATCCTAAGGCTTGATAAGTCGGGAGATACGCAGCTTTACGGCTGGCTGAAGCGACACTTTGACGCCCGCGGTGTTGAGGTGAGCCTTGACACTCTGAAGGCGCTCGTTTTCACCTCGGGCAGGTCTATGGACGTGCTTATCGGTGAGGTTGAAAAGCTCTCGGCTATGGTGCTCGCACGCGGAAAAAGCACGGTCAGCACAGAAGACGTTGCCGAGGTTGCCTCACCCGTTCCCGAGAGCGAGGCGTTTGCTCTCTCCGGTGCTATCACCGAGAGGAGCCGTTCCCGTGCCTTCGCGGCACTTCATGAGATGAAGTCGCGCCGTGTTGAGCCGGCTGTTATTATAGGTATGCTTGAGAGGAGCTTCGGCGAGCTTGGATCGGTCGCGGCACTTCTTGAGGAGGGGTGCGGCGCTGCGGATATTGCGGCGACCCTCGGCATGAATCCCTACAAGGTAGGAATCTGCACCTCGGGCGCAAAGCGCTACGGTAAAGAGGCGCTTGTGAGGATAGTATCCGAGCTTACGAGAGTTGACGCGCAGTCAAAATTCGGCGGACTATCGGGCTATACCGCTATTGAATTGTTTATAGCAAAAAACCTATGAAAGAAAATAAAAGTTTACAAAAGTGAGGAATTACCGTGAAAAGAATAGTTTCATTGCTTGTGGTAGTAGCGCTTATGTGCGCTGTACTTTCTTCGTGTGGGGACGCGGCAAAAACAAATACGATGGGCACCGGCGCGTGCGAATACCTTGATACGCGCGACATTGCGGGCAGGGATGTTACCTACGTGGAATTCTGTATTGAAAATTACGGCAGGTTCGTTGTGCTCATTGACGCAACAACCGCACCGAAAACCGCCGAGAATTTTCTTATCCTCGTAGAAAGCGGCTTCTACGACGGCAAGACCTTCCATAGAGTCATAGATGACTTTATGATTCAGGGCGGCTGTCCCAAGGCTGACGGTACCGGCTCGCTCACAAGCACCGTTTACGGAGAATTCTATGCAAACGGCTACTACGGCAACGACATAAAGCACCTGCGCGGTGTCATATCTATGGCAAGAGGCGAGGAGCATAATTCTGCGTCCTGCCAATTCTTCATTTGCAACGCAACGGCTAAAGCTCTTGACGGTCAATACGCCTCCTTCGGGTACGTGGTTGAGGGTATGAGCGTTATCGACGACATTACCGCGGCGACCTTCCCGAAGACTGCTTACTACGATTACTACGGAAATTATAACATTCACCCCGATTACGCTCAGTACGGCGCGACCTACCACGACGTGTGGAAAGCGTTCGGCAACGGCTCGCTTGATAACAAGGCAGACCAGCCTGTCATAAAGTACGCGAAAATTCTTGAGAGCTGGCCTATCGCGGCGGACGGAGAGTAATTTTTGAAAAGTGTATTGACAATCCCCCTGCGTTATGTTAAAATATGTTTTAATTATAATTTAAGATAAGAAAAATCAAGGAGTAAAAGAATGGCTACTTATTTCAGCGAACCCTCGCACACCTTCAGTGAATATCTTCTCGTTCCCGGCTACACCGACGAAAGATGTGTACCCGCAAACGTTTCGCTTCGCACCCCTCTCGTAAAGTACAGAAAGGGTAAGGAGGAGTGCCCCATTATGATGAACATTCCTATGACGAGCGCCATTATGCAGTCGGTATCCGATGATAAAATGGCTATCGCGCTTGCAAAGGAGGGCGGCATTTCCTTCATTTACGGCAACCAGTCGATTGAGTCTGAGGCTGCTATGGTCGCGAGAGTCAAGGGCTACAAGGCAGGCTTCGTTGTAAGCGATTCCAATCTTACTCCTGATAATACGCTTGCAGACGTGCTGGAGCTCGTCGAGCAAAACGGTCACTCCACGATGGCGGTAACCGACGACGGCACGGCAACGGGCAAGCTTCTCGGCATTGTTACAGGTAGAGATTACCGTGTTTCGAGAATGTCTACCGACGAGAAGGTAGAGAGCTTCATGACTCCTCTCTCAAAGCTCGTAACAGCTCCCGAGGGCACGACGCTTAAGGAAGCTAACGACATAATCTGGGACCACAAGCTTAACTCGCTTCCCATCGTTGACAAAAAAGGAAACCTCAAATATTTCGTATTCCGCAAGGACTACTCTCAGCACAAGGAGAATCCCCAGGAGCTGCTTGATAAAAACAAGAGCTACGTCGTTGGCGCGGGCATTAACACCCGTGACTTTGCTGAGAGAGTTCCTGCACTCGTTGAGGCAGGTGCAGACGTGCTTTGCATAGACTCGTCCGAGGGCTACACCGTATGGCAGAAGCGCACTATTGATTTCATTCGTGAGAAATACGGCGACAAGGTTAAGGTTGGCGCCGGCAACATCGTTGACAGAGAGGGCTTCCGCTTCCTTGCAGAGGCAGGCGCTGATTTTATTAAAATCGGTATCGGCGGCGGTTCTATATGCATAACCCGTGAGACGAAGGGTATTGGTCGCGGTCAGGCGAGCGCGGTTATTGAGGTAGCTGCGGCGCGTGACGAGTACTATAAGGAGACCGGAATTTATATTCCGATTTGTTCCGACGGCGGTATCGTACACGACTATCACATGACTCTCGCACTTGCTATGGGCGCTGACTTTATGATGCTCGGCAGATATTTCGCAAGATTTGACGAGTCGCCCACACCGAAGATTATGGTCAACGGTCAGTACGTTAAGGAGTATTGGGGCGAGGGCTCGAACAGAGCGAGAAACTGGCAGAGATACGACCTTGGCGGCAAGGCAAAGCTTTCCTTCGAGGAGGGCGTTGACTCCTACGTTACCTACGCAGGACCTCTTCACGATAACGTAGAGCGCTCGCTTTACAAGGTTAAGTCTACGATGTGCAACTGCGGTGCTATCACCATCGAGGAGCTTCAGCAGAAGGCGAAGCTCACCCTCGTTTCGGCAACGAGCATAGTAGAGGGCGGATATCACGACGTAATGCTTCGCTCCACCACGGGAGTAAAGTAAAAATATAAAAACGCGGCACCCCGTGTCGCGTTTTTGAATTAAAGGTAATAAATATGAGTAAACTCTTTATACCCGAAAACTATCAGTCACAGCGTGACGTTTACAGGACTCAAAAGGCAATATCCTTTATAAAGCGCACCTTTCAGGATAGACTCGCCGAGGCACTGAACCTAAAGCGCGTGTCGGCACCGCTTTTTGTCACTGAGGGCTCGGGTCTTAACGATAACTTAAACGGCACCGAGCGCCCCGTATCCTTTGATATACCCGCAGTTGGCGAGATGGGTCAGGTCGTTCACTCGCTCGCGAAGTGGAAAAGGCTTGCGCTTAAGGAATACAATTTCTACGTCGGCAACGGGCTTTACACCGATATGAACGCCATACGCCGCGACGAGGAGCTTGACAATATTCACTCGATTTACGTTGACCAGTGGGACTGGGAGAGGGTTATCACCCGCGAGGAGAGAACTCTTGACTATCTTATCGACACAGCAAGGAAAATCGTCGGGGTTATTTGCGACACCCTTGAGCTTTTACGCGTTGATTTTCCCGAGGTTAAGGTGAAGCTAAACCGTGAGCTCTTTGCGATAACTACCTCAGAGCTTGAGGATATGTATCCTAATCTTACGCCAAAGGAGCGCGAGGACGCGATAACGAGGGAGCACGGCACGGTGCTTCTTATGCAGATTGGCGGCGACCTCAAAAGCGGTAAGCCGCACGACGGCAGAGCGCCTGACTACGACGATTGGGAGCTTAACGGCGACATTCTCTTTTATAACGAGGTGCTCGGACACGCGTTTGAGATTTCGTCTATGGGAATCAGGGTTGACGAGAAATCGCTCGACCGCCAGCTCTCGCTTCGCGGCTGCGACGACCGCCGCGAGCTGCCCTTCCATAAAATGCTGCTCGCAGGCGAGCTTCCGCTGACTATTGGCGGCGGTATCGGTCAGTCGAGGCTTTGCATGCTGATGATGGGCTGTGCCCATATCGGTGAGGTGCAGTCGAGTATTTGGGATAAGGCGACTCTTGACGGCTGCCGCGAGGCAGGAATCAAGCTGCTTTGATAGATTAATGCGACACGGGTCGGAGATTTGCTCCGACCCGTGTCAAGTTTTATACAAATGGCGAGAAAAGAAGCACGCCCGCGATGCCGCTTATGACACCTATCAGAGCGCCCGTCAGCACGTCGCGAATAAAATGTATGCCTGTAAGCACTCGGCAGACACAGAGGGTGACTCCAAGTAAAAGCAGCACCGCACCGACGGCGGGATAGGCAAAAAGCGTCACCGTCGCTATCACAAAGACCGAAAAGGCGTGTCGGCTCGGGAATGACGAGCCGCTTTTATTTTTCGGCGCACGCTCGTAAAAGGTGTAAAGCTCGTAGGGACGAGGAGCGTTAATTATGCGCCTTGCAACCGACACGATAAGAAACGGCACACCGCATATTAGGCACACCTTGATTGCCGAAAACGGTGACACGGTATAGCCGTGCCACACGATAAGCAGGAACGCTGGCAGAGTGAGGACTACTATTATTTTGGATAAAATTCCAAGCGCCGGATAAAGGCGCGGCATAGAGTAAATTTTTTTAAGCAAGGCTTCCATTATCCAAGCCGCCTTTCGTAAAGCTCCATAAAATTATCAAGACCCGTGCCTCCGCGGTCGATGGGTGTAACGTACTCGCCGCCGCGGTGCTCGAAGCCGCCGAGGGGACCCGTGTGGTCGGTGCCGCCGAGCTTGTAAAGCCCGTGCCGTTTGCAGAAATCACGGAAAAATTGGCGCTCCTCCTCGGTGATAAGGTCAGGGTGGCAGGTCTCAAAGCCCATAATTCCGCCACGCAAAAGCTCCTCGGCATACCTCGCCTGCCCGTGTGGGTGAGCTATGACGGGCACGCCGCCTGCCTCTCTTATAATTTTCGCGACGCGAATGACGTCCGGCAGGGTCGGGTCGTGCGCGGCAAATAATTTTTCCTCTATCGGTGCTGTGGCGAGCGAGGAAAAATTCTCCTTCATAAAGCGTGGGTAGTCACCGTCGGTGAGAATACCGCGCGACCTCAGCGCGAAGAAGACCTGCGTGTAGCAGAAAAAGTCATTTTCCGGAAAGTCGGATACCACGTCGTCCCATGAGATATCGGTTATCCTGCCGCATTCCTTCGCGTAATTGAAGGTTATCTCAGTATGCACGGTTGCGCGGTCGACGCTATCCTTTAAGAGCGCCTTCATTTTCGGGTGCGTGGGGTCAAAGTCGTAGCCGAGCAGGTGAAAGAGTGTGCCGCCAAGGCCTGTGGTTGAAAACTCGCAGCCGAGAAGCGACAGGAGCCCGAGTTTTTTTGCCGCGGTGAGCATACGCTTCTCACCCGCAACGGTGTCGTGGTCGGTCAGAATTATAGCCCCATAGCCGTACTCGTGCGCCAGCTCTGCAATTTTTTCGGGCGAGTACGCACCGTCTGAAAAATATGAGTGATTATGACAGTTAGCAAAATAGGGTGCTTTGAGAGTCATCTTGTCAACCTCGCCTTAGAGTATATTTCAATTATCACACAAAATGGAATGCTTGTCAAGATTTTTTTGCCCTTTAGCGTGGCTTTTCGGTTGACAAAATCAATTATGTGTGATATATTATTCATTGATAATTATTTAGGAGGTCTTTTATGGAATCCTTAGAAAAGGTAATTAGCTCAGAGCCTGCTGCGGAAGCAGAGCTTGTCGGGCTTACCTCAGCCGAGGTAGAAGAGCAGCGCGCCCTCGGCAACGTAAACGTGGTTACCGAAAAGGTGGGAAAGAGCTATTTTGAGATAGTGAAGGATAATCTTTTCACCTTCTTCAACTTCGTGTGGGCTATTGTAGCTGTTATGCTGATAGCGATAGGCTCGCCGAAAAACCTTACCTTTTTATTCATAGTAATACCGAATATTCTTATAGCGATAATCCAGGAGATTCGCGCAAAGCGCACGGTTGAGAAGCTGTCGGTTACCACCGAGCCAAAGGCCACCGTCGTGCGCGACGGCAAAACGGTCGAGATTGACGTATGCGACATAGTTGTCGGCGACGTTATGAAAATAGAGATGGGCAAGCAGGTGCTCTCCGACGCGGTAGTCCTCTCGGGCTACGCTGAGGCTAACGAGAGCATGCTCACAGGTGAGTCCGACGCGATAAAAAAGCAAGAGGGTGACACCGTTCTTGCGGGCAGCTTCCTCGTCAGCGGCAGCATTTTCGTGCGAGTTATCCGCGTTGGTCAGAACAACTACGTACATAAGATTGAAAAGGCGGCGAAGGGCTTCAAGGCGCCTGCGTCAAACCTTTTCCGCGATATGAACCGCCTCATTAAGTACATCGGTATCTTTATGGTGCC
>JAZOSP010000047.1:0-7879 GCA_045657165.1 Eubacteriales bacterium | reverse complement strand
ATTGCATATTCGCGAAGCTTGCCGAGAATCTCACGCCTGCCGCGCGGGTCAAGCCCCGCCGCAGGCTCGTCAAGCACGAGCACCTCGGGGCGCATGGCTATAATACCCGCGATGGCGGCACGGCGCTTCTGTCCGCCCGAAAGCTCAAAGGGGGATTTATCAAGCAAATCCTCGCCTATTCCCGTGAAGCGAGCCGCCTCGGCAACACGCTCCTCAATCTCTTCGTCTGAAAGCCCAAGATTGCGCGGCGCGAAGCCGATGTCAGCTCTGACGGTTTCGTCAAATAGCTGGTACTCGGGATATTGCATTACGAGTCCTACTCTGTATCTGATTTTTGAAATCTCCTTCGGCCTTTCCCAAATATCCTCGCCGTCAAGCAGCACAGTGCCCTCCGTGGGACGCGAAAGACCGTTTAAGAGATTAACAAGAGTTGACTTTCCCGAGCCCGTGTGACCTATAAGACCTGTTATCTTCCCTCTCTCAAAGGAGACGCTTACGTTATCAAGTGCAAGCTTTTCAAATGGCGTTCCCTTGCTGTATACGTACGAAACGTCTCTTAAGCATAAAATTTCATTCATTGTTTTTCATCCGTTTTATAAAGCTATAAAGTGCGTCTGCGCACTCGTTTTCGTCAAGCCCATCGCCTGATATCTCATATCCAAGTGCGGATAATTCGTTTATCAATTCTGCGCCCTGCGGTGCTTCAAGCCCGACCGAATGCAAGAGCGCAACCTCGGAAAACACCTGGCTTGCCGTGCCGTCAAGGGTTATCTCGCCGTCGTTTATTATTACCACTCGGTCGGCACGTGCCGCTTCCTCCATGTAATGAGTGATATTAATTACGGTAATGCCCTCCTCGCGATTGAGCTTCTCCATTATACTTACAACCTCATGCCGCCCTCTCGGGTCAAGCATTGCGGTTGACTCGTCAAATATAATTATCTCGGGGCGCATAGCGATTATGCCTGCGATGGCTACCCTCTGCTTTTGACCGCCCGAGAGCTTGTGAGGTGCGTGGCGCGAATAATCCTGCATACCCACGAGATTCAGCGCCGAGGTAACCCTTCTGCGTATTTCCTCTCTCGGCAGCCCGAGATTTTCGGGTCCAAAGGCGACGTCCTCCTCGACAACCGTAGCGACAAGCTGATTGTCCGGATTCTGGAATACCATACCGACCTTACGCCGTACGTCAAAGACGTCGTCCTCGGTAAAGTCCTCGCGCGTTACGTCAACACCGTCAATATATATTTTTCCAACGGTGGGCGTCAAAATCATATTCAAAAGCTTTGCGAGCGTTGATTTGCCCGAGCCGTTATGACCGAGCACCGCAACGTATTCGCCTCGCCTTACGGCAAAATTAATATCCTTAAGCGCAGGAATCTCCTGCCCCGGTAAGAGCCCGTCATCGCCGTCGGAGTAGGTAAATCCAAGCCCCTCGGTTTTAATAATGTAATTATCCATAAGCACTCACAAAATCAATTTCAAATCAATTTCTAAACGTTACCCTTACACTCGAGCCGCACGGAAGCGCAAGCCCGGAATTTCCAACGTTAAGCCCGAGCTCGTCTGCCTCGCTCTGCCCCTTAAATTTCGAAAGCAGGCGGGCCGAGGTAATGTATTTCATAGTAGACGCAGAAAGCCCCGTCGTATAGGAGTTTAGCAGGAAGAAAAGCGGTGTGTCGGAAAGAACGTGCGAGCATAAATCGACAAATCCGTCAATGCTCTCCTCTATCTTCCACACCTCGCCCGTCGGTCCTCTGCCGTACGAGGGTGGATCCATTATAATCGCGTCGTACTTATTACCGCGACGTATTTCCCTCTCAACGAATTTTTTACAGTCGTCGACTATGTAGCGTATCGGGGCGTCGGAAAGTCCCGAGAGCCTCGCGTTTTCCTTTGCCGCAGCTACCATACCCTTGGAGGCGTCAACGTGGCAGACCGAAGCACCCGCACGTGCTGCCGCAACCGTTGCGCCACCCGTGTAAGCAAAGAGATTAAGAACCTTAATTTCCCTGTCGCTTCTGCGGATAAGCTCCGAGAACCAATCCCAATTCGCAGCCTGCTCGGGAAAAAGCCCCGTATGCTTAAAGCCCATCGGCTTTATTCTGAATTTAAGCTCGCCGTAGGAGATTACCCAGCTCTCGGGAAGCTTGTTATCGCTCCATGCGCCGCCGCCCGTGCGGCTGCGCCTGTAGCTTGCGTCTGCCTCACGCCAGAGGGGATTTTTCTTTTCGGTATTCCATATAACCTGTGGGTCGGGGCGAATGAGAGTGTATTTACCCCACCTCTCAAGCTTCTCACCGCCCGAGGTGTCAATCACCTCGTACTCACGCCATTTATCTGCTATCCACATAAGACCGTCCTTATCTTTTATTAAAGTATTTGCCCATTGCAGAGGTGCGGCACTGCGAATGGCATATAGCTATCGCAACGGCGTCTGCGGTGTCATCGGGCTTCGGGGGCTTCGGCAGCTTGAGTATAGCGGTAACCATAGCTATAACCTGCCCCTTTTCCGCCTTTCCGTAGCCGACGACTGCCTGCTTGACCTGCAAGGGTGTATATTCGCTTATCTTAACGCCGAGCGAGTGAGCCGTGCAAAGTATCACTCCGCGAGCCTCGGCAACTGCTATACCCGTGGTTATGTTGGTATTGAAGAACAGCTCCTCAATAGCCATCTCCTCGGGAGAATATTTTTTTATAATTTCCTCAAGGTCGCCCTTAATCATTAAAAGCCTCGCCTCGATATCAGTGTTCGCGGGTGTCAGAATAGCACCGTAAGCAACGGGACGCAGCCTGCCGCGCTCGCTTTCGAGAACCGCCCAGCCAACGGTGGCAAGCCCCGGGTCTATACCGAGAATTCTCATCTCATAGTACTCCAAAAAACAAACTTTGTAGATTATCGTATTATTATACCATATTTTTTCGGTAGAGTCAATCATCGCCACCTAAAAAAACGCGTGCGAGCGCAAAAATATTTTTTCACAAAAAATATTTATTTTATGTATGGATTTTTTCTTTGAACTATGATATAATAGTATGAATTTATATGCGCACCCGACGGTAGGGCGCGCCAGCACAAGCAAAGAAAGGCAAAAGCATGTCAGAACACGTAGATATATATAACGAGGTTAACCTCCCACTGATCCCCCTGCGCGGTCTTGTTTCCTTCCCTGCCGTACAGCTTAACATTGAGATAGTCAGAACTGTATCGCTCAAGGCGTTTACCGCGGCGGCAACCCTCTGCAACGCGAGAGTGTTGCTCGTAGCACAAAAGGACATAACCGTAGAGTCCCCGACCGGCTCCGACCTATACAGGACAGGCGTGCTCGCTGAAATCAAGCACGTCGTCAAAAATCCTCAGGGCAATCTCTCGGTGGTATTCGAGGGTATCTCAAGAGCGAAAATCAAGGATATCTCCGTTGACTCGGGCTTTATGATGGCTACTGCCATTACCAAGGAGGAGCGCAAAACGAAAATTACGCCTCCCCTTGAGGCGCTCATCCTTGAGATAAAGCGTCTGCTCAGCGAGGTCAAGAGCATACACCCCACATTTACCGAAGAGCTGCGTATGGGCGCTGAGGCAATAACCGACCCCGGGTATTTTGCCGATTTCGTAGCGTCGAGCGCGGTTATCGACTATAAGAACAAGCAGGAGATTCTCGAGGCAGCCCTGCCGAGAACCCGTCTTGAAAAGCTTCTCATAGCTCTTGAGGAGGAGTTTATGCTCCTCGAGTGCGAGCACGACATTCAAATGCAGGTCAGAGAGAAGATTGACAAGAATCAAAAGGATTACTTCCTGCGTGAGCAGATAAAGGCAATTCAGTCTGAGCTTGGTGACGACGATGACGACGAAATCAAGGAATACGAGGACAAGATTGCCGCAGCCTCGCTTCCCGAGGAGGTGCGCGATAAGCTCTACAAGGAGCTTGGCAAGCTCGCAAAGACTCCCTTCGGTGCGGCAGAGGGTACGGTTATCAGAACCTATCTTGACACCTGCCTTGAATTTCCGTTCGGAAAGAAATCCACTGACTCGGTTACGGTTGACGAGGCGCGCCGCGTTCTCGATGAGGACCACGACGGACTTGATAAGGTGAAGGAGCGAATTCTCGAGTTCGTTGCAGTCAAACAGTTCTCCCCCGACGTTAAAAATCAAATAATCTGTCTCGTAGGCCCTCCCGGTGTTGGTAAAACCTCGGTTGCAGCCTCGGTTGCACGCGCACTTGGCAGAAGCTATGCGAGAGTCTCGCTCGGCGGTATGCACGACGAGGCTGAAATCCGCGGACACAGAAAGACCTACGTCGGCGCTATGCCGGGCAGAATTGTCACGGCTCTTATTAACGCAAAGGTTGAAAACCCCGTAATAGTCCTTGATGAAATTGACAAGGTATCGCGCGATTTCAGAGGCGACCCTACCTCAGCGCTCCTCGAGGTGCTCGACCCCGAGCAAAATAAGAGCTTCCGCGATAACTTTATGGAGCTTCCTATCGACCTCTCCGACACGCTCTTTATAGCCACGGCAAACAGCTACGACGGCATACCCGCGCCTCTGCTTGACCGTATGGAAATAATTGAGCTTTCAACCTATACCGATTCGGAAAAGCTCGCTATTGCCAAAAACCACCTCGTTCCAAAGCAGCTTCGCCGCAACGGAATAACGAAGCGTATGTTCAGGATTACCGACGACGCTATTCTCGCTCTTATCAAGGGCTACACGAAGGAAGCGGGTGTCCGTACGCTTGAGCGTGAGATTGCCTCGCTTATACGCAAGGCGGCAAAGAGAATTGCCGAAACCGACGCAAAATCGGTTAAAATAACCGCCAAAAGCCTTGAAGAATTTCTCGGCAAGGTTAAGGTGATTCCCGAGAGGCTTGAGGACTCAGACCCCGTGGGCGTTGTCAACGGGCTTGCCTACACGCAAGCAGGCGGCGACCTGCTTAAGGTTGAGGTTGCGGTTATGCAGGGTAACGGAAAAATAGAGCTTACAGGCTCGCTTGGCGACGTTATGAAGGAGTCGGCAAAAATCGCTCACTCATACGTACGTACGATAGCCGATACTTATAAAATCGACAAGGATTTCTACAAGAACACCGATATTCACATACACTTCCCCGAGGGCGCTATACCTAAAGACGGTCCCTCGGCGGGCGTTACTATGGTCACGGCTATCGTAAGTGCTCTCGGCAACATTCCCGTAAAGCGCGACGTCGCGATGACGGGCGAGATTACCCTGCGCGGTAAGGTTCTTCCCATCGGCGGTCTTAAGGAAAAGACTCTCGCCGCATATCGCGCGGGCATATCCACCGTGCTTATTCCCGAGGACAATATGCGCGACCTTGACGATATCGACACCGAGGCAAGAGGACACCTCACCTTTATTCCCTGCAAGACCGCAGGCGACGTTCTCTCTGCCGCGCTCAAGGTGTAAAATTTACCTTAGGAGACGTTATTATGAAGATAAACGTCAATAATGCGAATATAGCTATGACCGTTGGCGCGCGCGAGCAGTTTCCGCGCGACCCAAGACCCGAGATTGCACTCTCGGGCAGGTCAAACGTGGGCAAAAGCTCGCTTATCAACACCCTTCTCGGCAGAAAATCGCTTGCGAGAGTTTCGTCAGCGCCAGGCAAAACCGTAACCATCAACTACTACGACGTAGATAAAAAGCTCTACCTCGTTGACCTTCCGGGCTACGGCTACGCAAAGCGCTCGCAATCCTCAAAGCGCGTATGGAGCACTCTTACCGAGGATTTCTTCATCAAAAATCCGTCGGCTGACGCCTTAAGGCTCGTCTTTCAGCTTATCGACATAAGAACAGGCCCTACCGAGGACGATATTATGATGATAAACTTTATGATAGAGCGAGGAGTTAATTTTGCCGTTGTGGCGACGAAAACCGACAAGCTATCAAAATCCCAGCTGACAGCCGCACTCAAGGCCTTGCGCGACGAGTATTTCGGCGAGGCGGGAATTACCGTGATTCCCTTTTCATCTGTGACACGTGACGGCAAGGACGAGCTTTGGAGAATCATATCTGACGTAGTATAAATCACAAAGGAACGGTTAAGAAATGAATGATGTGATATACTATATTCTGTCGGCGGTGGCAGTACTGATAGCGCTCACCGTCCACGAATATTCTCACGGCTACACAGCCTACAAAATGGGTGACTGCACGGCAAGAAATCTTGGCAGGCTCACCTTGAATCCAATAAAGCACATTGACCCCATAGGCGCTCTTTGCATGCTGTTTTTCCACGTCGGCTGGGCAAAGCCCGTGCCGATAAACCCGAGAAACTTCAAAAACCCTAAGCGCGGCTTTGCGCTTACAGCACTCGCAGGACCGGTGTCCAATATAGCGCTTGCCTTTATTACCGCGCCGATTTATCTTGTTCTTTTTAGGACTCTTATAGGCTATGGCGGCGCTACTTCCGATTTCGGCTATAAGCTCCTTGATAACACACTCACCTTCGTTGCGATATTCTTCTCTGTCAATATAGGTCTTGGAATATTTAATCTATTGCCCATACCTCCCTTTGACGGCTCGAGAATACTGAACGTCGTGCTGCCCCCGAGAATTTATTTCGGCATAATGAAGCACGAGAGGCAGATATATCTTGGCGTGCTCGGCTGGCTTATACTCGGTGACGTTATAAAGTCGGGGTTACTTTCCGTGCCGTTTATCGCGGCAAGTCCCGTGCTTTCCTTTATTGCGGGCATTTTCTCGCTTTCGGATATGCTCGGCTATGCCATCACTGAAATATCAAAGCTTATACTCAAGCTCTGGCAGCTCATACCCGGCTTATAAATTTAACTTTTTCATCTCTTTTCTATGAAAGGACACCGCTGATTTATGATAGAGCAGCTCACCTACCGTCTTGACCAGTTCGAGGGTCCTCTCGACCTGCTCCTGACGCTTATCAGCAAAAACAAGGTCAGCATTACCGATATACCTATCGCCATAATCTGCGACCAATATATGGAATACATTGAGGCGGCACAGAAAATGGACCTCGACATCGCCAGCGAATTTATCGTTATGGCAAGCGAACTTATGCTTATAAAAAGTAAAATGATACTTCCTCACGAAGAAGGTACGGAAAACGACCCGAGACGTGAGATAGCAAATGCGCTTCTTCTTTATCAGCAGGCTAAGCTTGCAGTTACAAAGCTCCGTCCGCTTTACGAAGAATATTCTTCAAGATTTGTTAAGGGCACGGACGATGTTCCTCCCGAAAAAGGGCTGCCGCTTAACCTTGACCCCGCTTTAATGATAAAAGCGCTGAACTCAATTTTGAGAAGAATACGAATTGCCGAAGCAGAAAGAAAACCCACTGATTTGGTTAATCCGCTCATTAAACATCACGTGGTTTCTGTTGAAGAAAAAATCGAAGAAATTTGCACGTTGCTTGAGGAACACGAGGAAGCTTCTCTATTCTTCTTATTGAAAGATGCTACATCAAGAGCGGAATTGGTCGCTCGCTTTATGGGAGTACTCGAACTGATAAAAATACACAGGATAATGATTACTACAGTACATTTTGTTGAAGATGTGGCAGAATACGACGCGGAAGGGCTTGAAATCAAGTTTAAGCTTAATCCCGACTATGTTCCTATGGAAGGAATGGAGAGCGAATTTGACGCTCTGCCGGAAGACAATTCAGAAAAGGACGAAGACAAAAAATGAGTGATATAGAGAATAAAGTATCCGAAACAGAAGGCATTTCAGAGCCGGAAAGAGTTGTTGTTTTTGAAGAAGGACTTGAGGCTATTCTTTTTGCCGCAGGTCATCCGGTTTCTTACGCAACGCTCGCAAGAGTTTTTGATATGACTCCATCAAAGGTTAAGGATAAAATATTTGAATATGCAATAAAATATAATG
>JAZOSP010000046.1:0-4464 GCA_045657165.1 Eubacteriales bacterium | reverse complement strand
GGCATAAAAAGACAGCCGCTTGAGCGGCTGCCTGAGAAATATTTGCGGTTGGCGGATTCTTCAACGAGCCTTTAGGCTCAGCCGGTATTATGCCCTTGAAGGGCTGGTGCATACCACGCGTTCAACGCGTGGTTTTGATTTATTTTCACTGATTTTTTTCATAGCTATTGACAAGCGCTGTAATATATGTTAAAATAAATTATCCCATAAGGGTGTGATAGAGGCGCACTGCACGAAAAGTACCGCACGATAAAGGCTCCAAGGCCGTGCGTGAAAGGCGTGGGTGCCGAAGTGGGCGTTGTGGAATGCGCCTGCTGGCAGCTCGGACAATATCCGTTCTGCTGTCGCAGCAATGCGGAGTGCTATCCTGATACGGGACCCTTGTAGGTCCTGCGTGAGATAGCCGCCGCGGCTATCTTTTTTGTTTTGAAATGGAGATTGTTATGAAAAACACGGTATTTACAGGTGCTGCCACCGCTATTATTACTCCCCTCACGAAGGACGGGGTTGATTACGAAAAATTCGGCAGACTTATCGATTGGCAGATTGCCGAGGGCATTGACGCCATAGTTGCCGTCGGCACGACGGGCGAGGGCTCGACCCTTACCGACGCGGAGCACAAGGAGGCTATCCGCTTCTGTGTCGAGCGCGTGGCAGGTAGAGTTCCCGTTATTGCGGGCACAGGCTCGAACGATACCGCATACGCGATAGAGATGACCCGCTTCGCCTGCGAGGCAGGTGCCGACGCTATGCTGCTTGTAACGCCTTATTATAACAAGGCAACTCAGCGCGGGCTTATCGAGTCCTTCCGCGCTATCGCCGACGCCTCAACCAAGCCCTGCATACTTTATAACGTGCCGAGCCGCACGGGCTGTAATCTCACGCCTGCCTCGGCAGCAGTCCTTGCCGAGCACCCGAACATCGTCGCCATCAAGGAAGCCTCGGGCAATATCTCACAGATAGCCGAGCTTGCCGCCCTCGTCGGTGACAAAATGGACATATACTCGGGCAACGACGACCAGATAGTGCCTATCCTCTCGCTTGGCGGTAAGGGCGTTATCTCGGTTCTCTCAAACCTCATGCCAAAAGCAACTCACGATATGTGTGAGCTTTTCTTTAACGGCGATATAGCGGCGTCGCGCGAGCTTCAGCTAAGACTTATCCCACTCGTTAACGCACTCTTCTCCGAGGTCAACCCCATTCCCGTCAAGGCGGCTATGGCGGCTATGGGCTACTGCGAGAACTACCTGCGCCTGCCCCTTACTACGATGGACCCCGAAAAAGAAAAGGTGCTCCTCTCGCTTATGAGAGATGAGAAGCTTGTTTGAGAAGGGAAGCAATATGAACATTCTACTTAACGGTATCAGCGGTCATATGGGCCGCGAGGTTGTAGCCCTCTGTGAGAGTGGATACCGCGGCTCGCGCCTCGTTTGCGGCGTTGACGTGGCGCCCACCTCATCGTCTGTGCCGGTATACCCCGATTTTAACTCTGTTCCCGCTATTCCGATTGACTGCGTGGTCGATTTCTCGCACCACACCTGTATAGGTGAAATCCTTGATTTTGCCATCTCCTCGGGCACGCCCGTCGTTGTAGCAACCACGGGTCACACCGTCGAAGAGATTGACCTCATTCACCGCGCGGCAGAGAAAATACCCGTATTCCACTCGGCAAACATGTCGCTTGGCGTGGCTTTGCTTGTAGAGCTTGCAAAAACCGCCGCCGCGGCAATGCCCGAGGCGGATATTGAGATAATAGAAAAGCACCACAACCGCAAGCTCGACGCCCCCAGCGGCACGGCGCTTATGATTGCCGACGCGCTTTCCGAGGTGCGCGAAAATGCATATAATAAGCTTGGAAGAGCAGGGCAGGGCAGACGTGACCCCGATGAAATCGGTATTCACGCGGTCAGACTCGGCAATATCGTCGGCGAGCACGAGGTTATAATAGGCACGGGAAATCAGACGGTAACCCTAAAGCACGAGGCACACAGCCGTGCGCTCTTTGCCGAGGGGGCGCTTGCTGCCGCAAGCTTCCTTGTTGATAAAGCGCCGGGGCTCTACGATATGAAGAGTCTTGTCGGCGAGAAAAAGACGGCGGATACCGCAAGCCGTGCTTGATTTTGATAGGAGAACTTTATGAAGGTAGCAATCTATGGCTACGGCAATCTTGGCCGTGGCGTCGAGCTTGCCGTCAGAGCAAGCTCTGATATGGAGCTTTTCGGCGTTTTCACACGCCGTGAGCCCGAGAGTATTAAGACTCAGACGGGTTGTGCGGTTTACTCAGCCGACGAGCTTCTCTCATACAAATCGGAGATTGATGTTCTCATCCTTTGCGGCGGCAGTGCGACCGACCTGCCGACGATGACACCACAGCTTTCGAGCGACTTTAACGTCGTAGACAGCTTTGATACGCATGCGAAAATTTCCGAGCATTTCTCCGCCACCGATAAGGCGGCAAAAGACTCGGGCCACGTTGCCCTCATCTCGGCGGGCTGGGACCCCGGGCTCTTTTCGCTTTCAAGACTCTATTCCTCGTCGGTGCTTCCGTCGGGTAGCGATTACACGTTTTGGGGCAGGGGAATAAGCCAGGGGCACTCCGACGCTATCCGTCGCATAGAGGGTGTCGTTGACGCTCGTCAGTACACCGTTCCCGTGCCCGAGGCGCTCGAGGCTGTAAGGCGAGGCGAGACTCCTGAGCTTACCGCAAGAGAGAAGCACCGCCGCGAGTGCTACGTCGTAGCCGAGGAGGGGGCTGACAGAGCGCGCATTGAGCGCGAGATAGTCACTATGCCTAACTACTTTGCCGACTATGACACCACCGTGACCTTTATCACCCTCGACGAGCTTATGCGTGAGCATAGCGGCATGCCTCACGGCGGCTCGGTTATCAGGGGTGGCGTGACAGGTCTTAACGGTGAGAACACTCACACCGTCGAGTTCAAGCTCGCACTTGATTCAAACCCCGAATTCACGGGCAGCGTGCTTGTAGCCTATGCAAGAGCGGTTGCGAGAATGTACCGCAGCGGTACGCGCGGTGCTCTGACCGTCCTTGACGTACCCCCCGCACTCCTCTCGCCAAAGTCGCCCGAGGAGCTGCGCGCCCACCTCTTGTAACCCCGTTTTTTTAACACGGGTTAGATCTAAAGGAGAAAAAACACTTGATTACACTTGATAAGAGCGAGATGATTTGTGAAAATCTCTCGCGCGACGAGTCGGGAGAGCTTACCCTTGCCGGTATGCCTCTTTCGCCCCTTGCAGAAAAATACGGCACGCCTCTTTACCTCTACGACGAGGCGCGTATCCGCGAGAGGTGCCGCACCTATCTTTCTGCCGCGCGCGCGGCGTTCGGCGAGGGCTGCCGCGTGCTTTACGCCTCGAAGGCGGCGTCCTTTTCCCGTCTTTATGAAATAATGCGCGAGGAGGGCATGGGCATTGACGTCGTGTCCTCGGGCGAGATATACACCGCGCGCCGTGCGGGATACCCGCTTGAGCTTGCGTATTTTCACTCGAACAACAAGACCGATGAGGATATAGTCTACGCTATGGACTCGGGGGTTGGTACGCTCGTCGTCGATAACGAGGAGGAGCTTTACGCAATAGACCGCATAGCCCGCGAGCGCGGCAAAAGACAGAAAATTCTGCTTCGCATAACTCCCGGCATTGACCCGCACACCTACGCCGCCGTTGCCACGGGCAAGGTTGACTCAAAGTTCGGCTCGGCAATTGAAACAGGGCAGGCAGACGCGATAGTGGGTGTGGCTCTCTCACTCTCGGGAGTGGAGCTTCGGGGCTTTCACTGCCATATCGGCTCGCAGATATTCGATTCGAGCGTATATCTTTCCGCAGCGCAGGTTATGCTTGATTTCGTCGCACATATAAGGCTTGTCTACGGATATCTTGCCGCCGAGCTTGATATAGGCGGAGGACTCGGCGTGCGCTATACGAAAGAGCAGCCGCAGCTCGATATTTCTGCGGCAATAAGTGAGGTCGGTTCGTATCTGCGCGAGCGCGCGGCAAGGCTTGGCATAGCGCTTCCCGTGATTTTATTTGAGCCGGGGCGCAGTATAGTAGCCGACGCGGGGCTTACCCTTTATACTGTCGGTACTGTTAAGCGTATTCCCGGGTACAAGTCCTACGTTTCGGTTGACGGCGGTATGACGGACAACCCTCGTTACGCACTTTACGGCTCGCCCTACACGATTTTGCCGGTTAGTCGCGAGGTACCGCTTGACTCCGAGTCCTGCTCGGTCGTGGGCCGCTGCTGCGAGAGTGGCGATATACTCCAAGAAAACGTGCCGCTGCCCCGCGATATTCGTCGCGGAGAGCTGCTCGCTTGCCTCACGACAGGCGCATACCATTACTCAATGTCGTCGAACTATAACCGTATACCAAGACCCCCCGTAGTAATGCTCCGAGACGGAGAAAGCTACGTGGCAGTCAAGCGCGAAACCTACGAGCACATAG
>JAZOSP010000045.1:0-1008 GCA_045657165.1 Eubacteriales bacterium | reverse complement strand
ATCGCTCTGCGCTCGTGGTGGCGTGCGCCTTATGCCTATTACATAAAAGGCACACGAGATGCTCAAAGATTAACCAAAGAAGAATTTGAACTGTTATCGCTGTGCGACGGTCAGACCGACCTTGAGGATAGCGAGCTTTTGTCGCGCCTTGCCTCCCGCGGTATGATAGAAACGTGTGAAAGGGGAGAGAGATCGCTTGATTCCTGGCAGAAAATGGACTGCGATAATCGCTATTTCCCCGCAATGAACTGGATGATCACGGGCAAGTGCAACTATAACTGTCTGCATTGTTTCAACGCATCCGATAATTCGCCTTTGATGGCTGAATTTACTCTCGAAGAAGCCGAAAAGCTGCTTGATGAAGCACAAAGGTGCGGCATCAACGCCTTCACCATCACGGGTGGTGAACCTATGTGCCACAAGGAATTTTTGCCTATAATCGAGGGCATTTACAAGCGCGGAATGTTCGTTGAGGAACTGAATACAAACGGATTTTACATAAATCAAGCTGTGATTGACCGCATGAAGGAGATCGGATCCAATCCGCTGATCAAGATTTCCTTTGACGGTATCGGGCATCACGATTGGCTTCGCAACCGCAAGGGCGCAGAAGAAGATGCGCTCCGTGCGATTAAGCTCTGCGTGGATAACGGCTTTCGTGTCAAAGCGCAGACCAACGTGCATAGAAGGAATATCGAATCTATGCTACCCACGGCTCGGCTCCTTGACGAAATGGGTGTGTATGAAATGCGTATTATCCGTACCACCGAGGTTCCTCGTTGGAACGAGAACGCAAAAGGCGCAACCCTCGATCTTGACGAATATTTTGACAAGATGCTCGACTTTGTGAGAGAGTATATTTCCGAAGATCATAAAATGGTGATTGATATTTGGCAGCTTATGACTCTTTTCCCAAGGAGCAAGAGCTATAATCTCCGCACCGTTGCGTGCTGTGATGGTGAGTACAAGCCCACACGCCCTGTATGCCCCGGAAATCGCAGTATGGTG
>JAZOSP010000044.1:0-3685 GCA_045657165.1 Eubacteriales bacterium | reverse complement strand
GAAGAGCTTTGTTAATCTCCTCCCCGGTGACGTCTGCCATAGACTCGTCAATGAAGAATATGAATTTCGGCGAGCCGAGAGAGCCGCCGTCAGAACCAATGACCCGCAAATCACAGCTCACGTTCCCGGCGACCGAGAGCGCGGCGATTCTCGGTATGTAAGAAATCGTGTGGTTTACGTGGTCGACGGTGCACATATCCACTACACCCGCACCGCCGTCTGCGCCGTTGTAAATGCAGATTGCCGCCAGAGTTCCCTCGGGCAGCTCCACCACCTCAGAGCCGTTTCGGACGGTGAATATCACCTCATGCACCGGACCATCACCCTTGCGCAGCGGCACCGTCGCCTGTACGGAGCCAAGCGACAGGTCGAGTGACACACGGTGCTTTATAGTAATTGCCATTTTGAAAAATTCTCCTTTCGTTTTTCTCTATTATAAATAAAAGACGGGAGGTAAAAAACCCCCCGTCTGAAATCAGGTTAAACGCTTATTATCAATACCCGAAAAATTCGTCGATTGCCTCGGCGGCGTCGGGGAAGAAACGCTTAATTAAGTCGTGAATGTAATTGTAAACGTTTCTCACGGGTATACCGGTAACCTGTCCGGCGGCATAAAGTAAGCTCTTGAGGCTCCTCATCAGGTCACCGACATCCCTCTCACCTGTGACGAGCTTCGCGACGTTCGCGCTGAGGCTTCGCACGCTCTGGAATATATCGTTAAATGCGGAATACGAAAAATTCTCAAGCTCGTATCCGTTGAATATAACAGAATATATATCTCTGATAAGCGGAAGTCCTCCGAGAAGGTTGCCGAATCCGTCAACAATAACAGCCTCGGGCGTTATCTCGTCGTCCTTCGCGCGAATGTGCTTGAAGAAAATTCCGAGGAGCAGCATAAATACAGCCGTTCCGACCGTTGCCGCGACAGCCTTTTTGATTTTTCTGCCCGCCGCCTTCATTCGCGACACGTATCTCTCGCGTGCCTCCCCGGTAGAGTGCGCCGCCTTCGCGCGCATTGTCCTGTATTCGCCTATCGAGTCAAGGAACCTACCAAAAAGCTTCATACTGTCTGCAGAAAACATAGTCAGAGCTCTGAGAAGCTCGTTTGTAGAGCGCATGGCTCTTGACTTTTCCGTTCCCAGCGAATTCTGCTGTGTGCGAAGAATAACGCGCTCGAGCAGCTCGCCTGCGGCAACCTTGTTAGCCTCGGTACCGACGGGCGCACCGCCGTCCTTCGCTACCTGTGACTGACAGGCGGCAAAGAGGTGTCTGACCACGGCGCGGTCCATCTTACCTATCGGGACCATAAGCACGTCGCCTGCGCGGGTTATCGCGCCCTCCGCCTTGCCCGCTGCGGTCGTGCGGTCAAACACGCCCTGCGCCATATACGCGGCGTTATCCTCATTACGCAGCCTTGCAAGAGCGCAGTATTTGTCAACATCGTCGCTTTTAATGGCAACAGCCTTGACGAGGGAGCCGATGTCGAGCATGTTGCACGAGGCAATTATCGACGACAGCTGCGTCAGCCACACCTTCGGGTTGGCGCCGAGCTGGAATTTTGCGTACCCGGAGCGCACCTTGTTGAGAAGCGCCATGCCATCCTTGCTTTTTGGCACGACTCCTTGAATGTAAGATATCATGGCGGCAAAATATTCGTGCCCCTCTCTCCAAAGGTTTTCCGACTCGGTGGCAATGCTGCGCGGGTCGTTTTTATTATCGTTTACCGTTACGTGATATACCTTATCGTAGTAGTCTATTGCTTCTTGGATATATCCGTACTGACAAACGACGCGCACGTGGCGGCGGAACAGCGAGTCAGCCGACTCAATGTAAAGCTTGTGGCGCGCGCCCTTCACAGTATCCTTATTAAAGGAGGCGCTGCTTACGCGGTCGAGCTCTGCCTGCATTTCGTTCGTGTCAACGCTGTGCGCGCCGTCGGAGCGTCTTATCGGATAATAGTAATCGTCGGTGACGTTAGAATATCCGAGGCGCTGCATATCACGCTGGCGCTTGACCTCTCTTGCGCGGTTGTTATAAACCTCCTCGAGAATGGCAACGTACTGCCTGTCCTCTGCCGTAAGCTTGGCGGCTATCTTTTCCCTCTCCTCGACCGCAATCATCTCAATTTCGCTCTGACCGAGGTCGGTATCCGTGCTCATCGGCGACACTCTGACGCTCGTTTTACCGTCAAGAGCTGTGTATTTGAAGCCCGAAAGCACAAAGCCCGCGTGAGAGTGGCTGCGCTTCAAAGTCATAAAGAGCGATATAAGCTCGAGCCTCGGTATCTCGTGACCGCGATAATTCACCGTTTCCGCGGCGGCGCGCTTGAGGTAATTTGGATTCTCGCGAAGGAACTCGTTATACTCCTCGAGCATATTCAGCTCCGCCATCTGAGCGTCTATCGACGTGCGGCGCAGATACTCGAGCATAGTCGTGTAGAAGCCGTCCTCGTAGTAATCCATGGCACGCACGAGCGTTTCGGGGTCGCCGAACATCTCGTAATATCTGTTTTTAATCATAGCCTCGACCGCGCCGACCTTAAATCTGCGGTTGTCGTCTATGATTTTGATAAACCGCTGCGATTCCTCCTTCGCGTCAATCCACTTACCGTTCTTCCACACCTTGTCGTAGGAGTCAACGAAATTATCGAAATACGAGAGCACGTTGTAGAGCATTTCGTATTCGTGAGCGCGCATAGGGTGCTCTCCGTCGGCGAGCACCTCAAGCTGCTCTCGCACGTCAGCACGGTAGAAGCCCGTATTCTGCTCGTCACGGTACTCGAGCACGGGATTATCCTTAGCGTACCAATCAAGCAGCTTTCCGACCTTCTCTCTGATATTATTCATCGAGAGTGTACCGCGCCAATTAAATGCGGCAAGGTCGCGTAGAAGCGAGGAAAGCGCCGTACCCTTGATTTCGCTGATATTCTCAAACCTGCCGTATTTCCTGTCGCGCAGCTTCTGGGCTATCTGGTCAAGGCGAACCTTTGCCCTATTCATCGCGATAATGTTATTCATCTCGTCTTTGAAATAAAGCGAGCGCGCAAGCTCCCCGTTTTCGGCAGCCTTCGACTTGCGCCCGCCCTTTTGCATAAGGTTGTCGAGCACCTCGCCTATTTCCCGCCTGAGCGCACGTATCTCGTCGTCACTCGCATTTTCGTATGCGGAGATTTCACTTGGCACGTTCCTTGCCCTCTCGTAGATATCGTTTATTTCAAAGAGAGCGTCAGATACAGACATTTCCTCAAGGTATTCGTATCCGGGATTCTCACGCGCAAAGTCAGTAACGAACACGTCAGCTGATATCGGTGTCACACCGGGGCGCTTGTTACCCCATCTGCCAAAGAAGGCTTTTGAGCCGTCGACGTCGTACTTGTGGCGTATCGCCTCTTTGATATCGTCTGCAAAAGAGAGGTGGCCCACGTAGTTCTTAAAATATGACAGCCTCTCCTGTGCAGGCGCGTAATCGGGATTTTCAATCTTCGTTTCTGCCTCGATAGCGTCTTCTATCTTTTCACGAACGAATATTGCAATATCCCTCTCGTCGCTTGGTGATTCTATCGCATTCACCTTCTCCCAAAGCTCATTTATAACGTCGTCGCGCAGCTTGCCCTTAACGGACTTGAAATCCGTGATTTTTTCGAGTGCTCTTTCAGCGTCACGCTTCGTGTAAACGCGAGCGTGAG
>JAZOSP010000043.1:0-8781 GCA_045657165.1 Eubacteriales bacterium | reverse complement strand
GTTGATGGTGATTACGGACTCCTCGCCTGCCTCGTTCTTGATGGAAACGATGGTAATCTTCTTGGAGATTACGAACGCCGTGCCATCCTCGTTAGGACCAACGGAGGTGTTGTTCTTATTCCACACCATAGTGTACTTGGTATAACCGGTAAGATCGGTGGGTGCGGTAGCGGTAACGGAAGAAGCGTTAGCCCAGATATCCTGAGTAGCGGTTGCACCGGGAGTTGCGCCCGCAGAAGCTTGGAAATACTGGGGGTTCGTAGGATCAACGGTACCGAAGGCGACAACGGCGATGGTAACCGTGGTATCTACGTCAACGGCTGCAATCTTATAAGTATAGGTCGTGTTGTCGCCGTCTACAACGCCGTCGCCAACCTGAGTAGCACCGGTAATTGCGGGCACGAAATCACTGTCAACCGTAACGGTGAAGGTGACCTCGGAGCCGATATCCTGCGCGGTAGTGGGAATGGTGTTAGTAACCTCATCAGGGTTAACAACGGTGATATAAGCGTACATTTCATACTCGCAAACGTCGCAAAGACCGTCAACGGTCGCAGTATCAGCGTGAGCTGCAAATGCGTTCTTAGCGGTAGCGCAATCAGCCTTATCGGTACAGGTAGCTACGTGCCAGTGACCGGTAGCGTCGGATTCCCACTCATCAGTGTTGTAGGTGTGAGTGTGGAGACCTGTCTTTTCGCAAACGTCGCACTCGCCGTCCTCGTCCGCGTCAACGTGAGCTGCCTCATCCTTTTTCAGGGTGGTGTGAGAACAGGTAGCAGCGTACCAGTGGTTATCAGCGTCGGAAGACCAAGTGTCAGCATAGGTGTGAGTGTGACCTACCTCGTAGGTGCAGTCGTCGCACTCGCCGTTCTCGTCAGCGTCAACGTGAGCTGCCACATCCTTCTTCTCGGTTGTGTGGCAAGTGGCGGCGTGCCAGTGATTGTCAGCATCCTTGGACCAGAAGTTCGAATAGGTGTGCTCGTGATATCCGCAGACGTCGCAGGTATCGTCCTCGTTTTCGTCTACGTGAGCCGCAAGAGCATCCTTTTCCTCGGTATGCTCACAGGTCGCAGCGTGCCAATGGTTCTCGGCGTCGCTCGACCAATCTTCCTCAAACGTGTGCGAATGTCCGCAGGCTACGAGAGCCGTGAGAGAAAGCGCAACGCAGAGGAGCGTCAAGAAAATTTTTCTCATATGAGAAAGTCCTCCTTAAAAAATTTAATTTCAATATAAATTGAAATTTAAGTAATTAGAGCGACCGCGGTGGGTCAAACACTCTAACAAAAGTATATCAAAGTTTTATCGAAAAATCAAGGGTTTAGAGCTCATTTGTAAAATTATGTGAAAACATAACAAACCGACTTGTGCAAAATGACGAATGGCGGCGGTGTAAAAGTGAATTACAAGCCCTTCGCCTTGCCGCAGATGTGCTTGCATTTCTGCTACACAACGGCAGCTTGCAATCCTTCCACCACTGCGTGGTCCCCCTCCCTTTACACAAGGAGGCTTTTTGTATCATAGGCTCCCTTGTGTAAAGGGAGCTCCGCCATCGGCGGTGAGGGATTGTTTTACGAGTCTGTCATTTTTCCTCTTTCGTCATATTTTTCCGTAGCATTCCGGCTATTGGAACAACGTCTTTATTGTGCTTTCTTTGCATAACAACCCTTCCGTCACACTTCGTGTGCCACCTCCCCTTGCACAGGGGAGGCTTTTTGTATCATAGGCTCCATTTACACAAGGGAGGCTTTTAGTAATTCAGAAACCGAAATAGCCTTTTGCATTATAGTAGGCTATACCCTTCACTATTTTGCCGAGCGCGTCGTAGTCCTCGGGGTATTCGCCGTCCGCGACCCAACCTCCGACAAGGTTACACATAATGCGCCTGAAATACTCGTGGCGAGTGTAGGAAACGAAGCTGCGGCTGTCGGTGAGCATACCGACGAAGCTCGCGAGCATACCGAGGTTGGCGAAAGCGCGCATTTGCGCCTCCATGCCGTCGCGCTGGTCGTTGAACCACCAGCCCGAGCCGAACTGTATTTTGCCCGCTATTCCCTCTCCTTGGAAGCAGCCCATCATAGTGCCGAGGACGTAATTGTCCTTGGGGTTCAAGGTGTAAAGAATAGTTTTCGGCAGCGAGCCGTCGTATTCGAGGTGGTTAAGAAGCGCGCCGAGCTCCTCGGCAATCGACAGGTCATTTACCGAGTCGTATCCGGTATCGGCACCGAGCGACTCAAACATTTTTTTATTATTGTTGCGAAGCGCGCCGATATGGAGCTGCATTGCAAAGCCGCGACGCGAGTATTCCTCGGCGCAGACCTTAATGACGGCGGTCTTAAAGCTGTCGATTTCCGCCTTTGTCAGCTGCTCACCCGACATACGCTTTGAGAAGGCTTTAGCGGGGTCGCCCGTAGCAAAGGGAACGTACTCGAGCGCATGGTCGGAAAGGCGGCAGCCGCACTCGGCAAAGTAGGCAATACGCAAGCGAAGCCACGAGATAAATGCATCATAGGTTTCAGCACCCGTGCGAGCGACGTATGAGAGCCACTCGTCCTTCCCTATTTCCACCGCCTTATCGGGACGGAAGGTAGGGAGAACCTTGACCTTGAAGTCGCGGAGCGCCTTGTGATATTCGAGAGTGTCAAGCGGGTCGTCAGTGGTGCAAAGGGCTTCGACACCCGAGCGCACTATAAGCGAGCGGGCACTGTATTCGGGTGTGGCTAAAAGCTCGTTACATCTGTTCCAAATTCGCTCCGCAGACTCTTCACAAAGCGGCTCGTCTATGCCGAAATAGCGAAGAAGCTCAAGGTGAGTCCAGTGATATATAGGGTTACCGATGAGTCGGGGGAGAATTTTCGCAAAGGCGAGAAACTTTTCGTACTCGTCACCGTCGCCCGTGATAAGGCGCTCCTCTATACCGCCCGAGCGCATTTGACGCCATTTGTAGTGGTCGCCGCCGAGGAAAAGCTCGTAGGCATTTCTGAATCGGTGGTCCTCGGCAATCTCACGCGGCGAGAGATGGCAGTGATAGTCGATTATCGGCAAATCCTTTACCATTTCATAGAGTCTTTTCGCAGGCTCGCTTTTAAGCATAAAATCTTCTTTTATGAAGCCCATGGGTGAGAGTCCTTTCGTTTTTTGATATTCTTACGATACCATTATAACCTCAAAACGAGCAAAAAACCTTGATTTTTTTGATATCGTGCTTAAAATATCGACTTTTTCTTGATTTTTTTGCTCCCTTGTGGTATTATTGTTAGGAAAGCACTTGGAGGTGGGATATGGCAGGTCCGCTTTTTCCGATAGGGAGTGTTCTGCGCTACAGCAGCACGAAAATACGTACCGATGACGCAATGGCTCATCACGCAGAGGACGGGCTCTTTGAGATATATTATACCGTCAGCGGCAGATGTCGGTACTTTATCGACGACACGAGCTACGAGCTTTTGCCCGGCGACGTGGTCATGATACCCGCAGGGGTAATTCACAGAATAAGCTACGGCGCAGAGGAGCACGAGCGGCTGCTCATTGAATGTACTGCCGATTTTATTCCGAGTGCGGCAAGAGCCGAGCTTGCAAAAGGACCGAGACTCTACCGTTCCCTCTCACTCTCGCGCGACGTATTTACTATAATGAAGAAAATCGAGGGCGAATACGCGCACCCCGACAAATTTTCAACCGACGTTATACGCACGAATATGAGAATACTCTTTTACGCTCTCGCGCGCGGAGCTGTCGGCAGCGTGCCGAAGGTGCAAAGCGCCGTCGTCAAGGAGGCTATCGCTTATATCAAACAGAGCTACGCACAGGACGTAACGCTCTCCACGGTCGCAAGCAGGTATTTCGTAAGCCCCGAGCACCTCTCGCGCACCTTCAAGAAGCAAACGGGCTTCGGCTTTAACGAATATCTCTCGCTCGTCAGGCTCGGGCACGCCGAGGAGCTCCTTCGCAAGAAGCGCGGTATGAGCATATCCGAAATTGCCTATGCCTGCGGCTTCAACGACTCAAACTACTTTTCCGACAAGTTCAAGCGCACCTACGGGATCTCGCCGCTGAAATACAGTAAGACAGAGGAATAAAAAGCAGCAGCAAGCACGCCGTGCTTGCTGCTGCTTTTTATTAGAACTTCTTCAGAAGCTTGAGTAGCGTCGTGTCGCCGAAGGCACGCTTCCAATCGTCGCGGAAGGCGGCGAGCGAGGTGTCAATCGTGGGGTGCGAGACGAGGCGGTGCATGATGTCAGAGCCGACGGTTGCTGCATGGCAGCCGACGGTTGCGACGTCGAGCACCTCCTTTGCGGTCTTGAAGCTTGCGGAGAGTATCTCGGTTTTCGCGTTTGAGGTAGCGAAGATTCTCGCGATATCGGCAACCGTGCCGATACCGTCGGCATTGATATTCTCAAGTCGGCTGACGTAGGGTGCTACGTATGCCGCGCCCGCGTTAGAGGCGAGGAGCGCCTGCGTTGCGGTGAGTATAGACGTCGCGGTAATGCCGAAGCCGCGCTCGGAGAGGGTTTTCGTAGCCTTTAGACCTGTGGCGGTAGCGGGAATTTTAACGAAGGTGTTCTTGCCGAGTAAGGACACTATGGCGTCAGCCTCCTCGATTATCGACTCGTAGTCACTCTCCGTGACCTGCACGTGCAGCTCCTTGTTGTAGCCGATAATTTTTCTTATCTCCTTGAGGAGTGCAAGCACGTCGCCCCCCTCCTTTGAGAGAATGGTGGGGTTTGTGGTTACGCCCTCAATCGGGTAATATTCGTTAAAATATCTGACGTCCTCAAGATTTGCGGTATCAAGAAATATTCTCATTTTTTTCGTCCTTTTATAAAAATGCAAGGCCGAGCCCGTGACCCAGCCTTGCGGTAAAATTAATTATCTCTTCTGCTGGAGGTCGTAGTGAACGTCGTAAGCCTTTTCCTCATCGGTGAACTTGTGGCGGGTGTCGATAACCTCACCGTTGTTCCACTTTCTGTCGCCTACGTCCTCGGTGGTACCGATAACGGTAACGTTAACCTGTCTTCTGCGTGCGATAACGTGGTCCCAGTCAATGAAGTAGATGTGAGCGAAGAGACCGAGGTCAAGCTTGCCATCCTTGATGGTGAGGGTCTCGCTTCTGCCAAAGAATACAGAGCGAAGGTGACCGTCGGTGTTCATGCTGGAGTAGTCGCCGGGCTCGTTAACGTATCTGCCGTACTGAGCGTGGATAGGACCGGGATGACGGTACTGGTGCTCCTCAGCAAAGTCGGGGATCATCTTTCTCATGATATCGAGAAGGTCGTGCTGGAGGTACTCAAGGTCGAAGCTGTCGATGTCGTGAGAGCACTCCTGAACCATTACCGAGCAGGTGGTGTGGTGAGATACGATAGCAACGGTGCCGTTCTTAACGCCCGAAGCCTCAACGATCTCAAGGATCTCCTTTCTGATGTCGTGGAAGGTGGGGATCCAGCCTCTCGACTGAAGCTCAATTTCCTTTTGGAAAATCTTAAATTCCATTTTTGTTTTCTCCTTTATGTAATTTATTTAGAAGCTTGATTACTTTACGTCGGTGTCGTTAAGACGCTTGCCGACGGCTCCGCCCGGATGAATGAGGGCGAACTGCTCGTTTTGATAACCGGTGTACTCAACGACTGCCGCCTGAAGCGCGTCGAAGATAGCCGAGGTAACGGCAAAGCTCGTCGTGCCCTGACAGTTGTACTTGTCGCACTCGCGGGTGACCTTCATACGAAGGACGATATCGGCGATTTTCGCAAGCGGCGACTCGACGTTCTCGGTAACTGTGATAATGGTAACGCCCTTTTTCTTGCAGACGTCGGCTATCGGAATAAGCTCGTCGGTCTTACCGCCGCGCGACGCAAAGAGGATAACGTCACCCTTTTGCATATAACCGAGACCGCCGTGAACAGCCTCTGCGGGAGAGAGGAAGCGCGCGGGGCGCTCTGCGCAGCACATAAGGTGCGCAAAATGACGGCAGGCAATTCCCGAGTGGCCGCAGCCCGAGGCTGCGATTCTCTCAGCCTTTGCGAGCGCCTCGACGGCACGGGCGATTTCGTTTTTATCAATGACCTCGAGGGTCTTCATTATGGACTCGCTCTCGATGGCAAACGCGTCGGTTGCTACCTTAATAATTGTATCGGTCACTTTCCGTTCACCTCGTCCCAGGTCTTACGAAGCGTGTAGAGCATTTCCTCAGCCGCTGCCTCGGGGTCGGCAGCCTTCATCACGCCGCTCGTGCAGCCCGTAGCCTGCGCGCCTGCTCTGATAACGTTGGCAACGTCGTCGGGTCCGGATATGCCTGCGCCCTGAAGAACCATAATGTCGGGGTTGATGGCACGAACCGCCGCGATGGTGTCGCGAACGTAGCCCATATCGCTTGCAACACCCGTGCCGATAAGCTCGGTGGGCTCTGCAACGATGAGGTTGGGTGCGAGCATAGCAATCTGCTTGATTTCCTCAACCGAGTCGGCGCAAACAATAGTAGCAAGTCCGACCTCGTCGGCACGCGCGATAGACTCCTTGACCTCGTCGAGGGTAAGCTTCTTTTCAGCGTGGTTGAGCATTACGCCCACAGCGCCCGTAGCCTTGATAGCCTCGGGGAGCACCGAGCCGAGTCCTCTGCCGGGACGGAGGGTGTCCATGTGCTGTGCGTAAACGTGGATTCTCTCGGTGTTCTCGGCAAGCAGACGAAGGTCTGTGTACTGAGGAGTAACGATGACGTCAAGGTCGTACTTTGCCGCGATTTTGTCAACCGCCTTCGCAAGCTTCAGCATGCGCTCGCCCCACATAAAGCACTTGGGGCCTATCTCGAAATAGGGGGCACGGATTTTGTAATTCTTAAGCATTTTTTCTCTCCTGTCGTCCTGTCAAACGCCGCACGGAGAAAGCGAAAGCTGCGATTCCGACACGGCTTCGTTTGGCATTTGAAATGATTGACTTTATGATAGCACATTTCGGGTAAAAAGTCAATAGCGCGCCGAGCATTTTGAGAGATTTTTTGGAAGATTCTCTCGCCCGTGGGCACGTGAGCGACCTAACACAAATATTTTTCGTCTGCATATTGCTTTCCGCCACGAGAATATGTTATAATATTCCCGTAAGCACACGCAGCTGCGGAGTCAGGATTACCGAAACGTAAAAATTTATACGTTTTTCGTTTAATCGGGCTTTTTTGTACAAAATGCGTTCAATTTTATACACACGGGGACGAAAAATACTTTATAATGTACGTGTGGAGCAAATCTCTGATTTTTGGAGAAAGGACTACCGAAGATGAAAACCGCAATAATCAACACGAATATCGTAATGCCCGACCACATAATTCCGAAGGCGACAATAGTTATCGAAGACGGAGTTATAGTTGACTTTGGTAAAAAGATTTGTACCGACGGAATGGAGGTCGTTGACGCAAAGGGCGGCTACACAGGCCCCGGTCTTATCGACATACATACTCACGCTGACGGCTACACCTTCTTTACCGAGGACGCCGTAAAGGTTGCCGCTACTCTGCTTCAGCACGGCATAACCGACGTTATGCCCGCACTCTATTTCAGTGCGACGGCTGACCAGCTCGTCGAACAGATAGGCTACATTCGCTCCGTGATGGAGTCGGGTGAGGCTGAGAATATAATCGGTCTTTATATGGAAGCGCCCTACCTCAACCCGAAGTTCGGCTGCAATAAGGAGAACAATCCTTGGCGCGACGTGGTTGCAAGGGAGAGATTCCAGCCTGTGGTAGACGCTGCCTACGACATCGCGAGAGTCTGGTGTGTAGCGCCCGAGCGCGAGAACATTCTCGAGTTCGTCAAGTACGTAAAGGAGAAGAATCCTAACGCCGTATTCTCCGTTGCACACAGTGAGGCAGAGCCCTGTGATATCGAGGCGCTTATGCCCTACGGACTTAAGTGTGCGACCCACCACATGAACGCGACGGGCACTATCGAGAGATATCCCGAGTGCCGCACCGCCTGCGTTGACGAAACCGCGCTTTACAACCACGAAATTTACACCGAGCTTATCTGCGACAAGGTCGGTATTCACGTATCCCCCTATCTTTTAAGACTCGTTAAGAAGATTAAAGGCGATGACAGAGTTATTCTTATCGCCGACGCCTTCGTTGACCACGGACCTATTCCCGACGGTGACCTTTACGAGGGTGCTGACGACATCAACTTCGATTTCACAGGCGAGATAGCGGGCAGCAAGATGATACTTGACGGCCCCTGCCGCAATATGATGGTACACACGGGCGCGTCACTCTGTCAGGTGTTCAAGTACGCGTCGACCAACCCTGCGACAATGCTCGGTCTTACCGACCGCGGTCAAATCAAGCGCGGCAACCGCGCGAACCTTATCACCGTCAGCGCGGAGTTTGACGTCGAGGCGGTTTACCTTAACGGCAAAAAGGTTAAATAAGCTTTTATTAAAATTTACATAAAGGAGAAAAAAGAAATGAATTTCATTACTGATCCCGCAACCAAGTTTGATTTTCAGCCTGCCGACTTCGTTCCTTTTAAGGACAAGAAGGTTTGCGAGTACGTTCGCAGCCTTAGCGGCAAGGATCTTGAGAAGCGCGAGGCTTGGTGGCACCCCGAGTTTGAGGTAAAGGTTATGATGAACCCCCATCCCGTTCTCATCTCCACCCTCTTCACCCGTCTTAAGGCTGCTTCCGAGGCAGGTAAGAGCTTTACCATGATCCTCGGTAACCCCGAGCCCGACACCTACATTCCTCTTGCACAGCTTATCAACTACTTCAAGGTTGACTGCTCGAAGGTTCACCTCGTTGCAGAGGAC
>JAZOSP010000042.1:0-1866 GCA_045657165.1 Eubacteriales bacterium | reverse complement strand
GGTTTACGGTCTTCGACCTTAACCTCGCCTAAAAGTTCCTTCGAAATAACCTTTCCGCCCTGCTCGTGAAGAATCTGAATCGTCTTGCAGTGCGGATAGCGCTTTATCTGTTCGCGATACGCTTCAACAGCCTTATCAAGTCTATTCGAAATCGCCTGAAGATCCTTCTCGTTATAGCGGAGGTTCGCCGGCCAATAGATACCGTTACAGAAATCAGAAAGAGCGCTTACGGTGATTTTATATTCGGCAAATTCATTCTCGTCTTTTGCTGGAACGCCCCACGCCGTGTGGTAGCCCGCCTTATACATAATCTCGGCAACCTCTGCGCGATTGGGGTTACACTGCGATTTGCCGAGATTCCAGAAACCGAATCCACCCCTGTCCTTTTTGTACGTGTACGACGTGCCTTGAGGCCAGCACGCATAAGGCGACTCGTAGCCGGCTTCACGGTCGTTCTTCCCAAGAAGCGTAAACGCGGCATCATGCTTAACGATCGTCGTCCCTTTAGCGTCCTTAAACTGATACTTAAGCATATACCAGCCGACTTGATCCATATTGAGATCGACTTTGAGAATCTTCTTCTCGCCCTTCTTCGCAAGGCTGAAAGGAATTTCGCCCGATTTAAGCGACTTGAAATTATCGTCGAGAATTTCCCAAGCGACCGAGCCCTTGACATTATCGTGCGAAGCGACAACTTCTACGCCAGTCTCAGGCTTTTCATCATTGTGAAAAATATTGCCGCGCTCCGATTCGACGATATCCATCTTATAAGGAGAGGTTCTAAGCGTACAGCCAAATACCTGAATCGACGAGCGAATCTTGTTTTGATTCTTAGCGCCGATAAGTTCAAAATCGAGGTAATTACCTGAGTCACGCTGGAAGCGCGGCATAAAGCTATGACGCTTTGTAATTTCATTATATCCGAAAACCTGCTTGTCGTTGATTACATGGAGCATTTTACCGATATTGATCCGCTGACGAACGAGATACAGCGGAGTTTCTTTTTCTTCACCATTTTCAAGATACTTCAAAACGCCGACTTTACGCACATCTTTGTTTTTTTGCACCGCCTCATCCGAGAGATCAGTAAACGTCGCCGCGACATTCTCCGGATTCGCCGCGACACCGTAGCGCCCGAGGATTGTGCCGAGCACAGGCGTCGTATCCTTACGCGGCACATTCGCGCAAAGAATGAGCGCCTCGTGATAGAATTTCCCTGGCACGGTCCAATGCATATACTCCGGCCCCGTCTGCCAAGGCGTACGATTATAGTAGGGATCCGAACCGAACGAACGCGCGTGCTGCGTGCGGATATGAAGTCCCGAATCGCACGACAATTCCGCAGGCCAAATCTCCAACATGGCGCCGAGCGTCTTTTTAAATTTCGGGTCTATTACGATTTTAGCGTTCTCGCGCATGAGATCATTTACGTGACCACGGAGCGCAGGAAGTTTCATGTTAGAGGCAATCTTCGCAGTATAAGTTTCGCAGGTCGCTGTAGGATTAGGACCGGCCGGTTCGTCTTTTTTAGTTGAAAGAGTGCGTAGTTTGAGATTGATCTTTTTGAGCTTTCCTTTATAGCTCATGCTGCCGGCAAAATTTCTGTCGAGCCAAACTTCCGTCCTGTTGCGCTCTTTATTGTATTCAAACTTAAACTCCATTTCCCGGTTTTCAAAAAGCGGCCAGTCCTTCTCCCATTTCGGCATAAAAGCGGTAACCTGCTTATGATCGTAAAGACCCTTACTCGCATCGAAGAAAGGCCTGAACCAATAAACAAACTCATAGCCCCACCAAATATTAAAGAAACCAATGTAGCGAGTTTTATGTTTACTCCTGACATCTAACCTAAGCCCATTGTAATGGTAA
>JAZOSP010000041.1:0-1233 GCA_045657165.1 Eubacteriales bacterium | reverse complement strand
GTAAACGGCGGCCGTAACTATAACGGTCCTAAGGTAGCGAAATTCCTTGTCGGGTAAGTTCCGACCTGCACGAATGGTGTAATGATCTGGACACTGTCTCAACCATGAGCTCGGTGAAATTGTAGTATCGGTGAAGATGCCGATTACCCGCAACGGGACGGAAAGACCCCGTGAACCTTTACTGCAGCTTAGCATTGGTTCCGGGTGTGCGATGTGTAGGATAGTCCGGAGGCTACGAAGTGGGTGCGCCAGCATTCATGGAGCCGCTGTTGAAATACGGACCTTCGCCCATCTGGAGCCTAACGCGCTAGAGCGCGGACACTGCTTGGCGGGTAGTTTGACTGGGGTGGTCGCCTCCAAAAGCGTAACGGAGGCTTCTAAAGGTGCGCTCAGGTCGATTGGTAACCGACCGCAGAGTGTAATGGCACAAGCGCGCTTGACTGGGAGACTGACAAGTCGATCAGGTAGGAAACTAGAGCATAGTGATCCGGCGGTACTGAGTGGAAAGGCCGTCGCTCAAAGGATAAAAGGTACTCCGGGGATAACAGGCTGATCCCTCCCAAGAGCTCAAATCGACGGAGTGGTTTGGCACCTCGATGTCGGCTCGTCACATCCCGGGGCTGGAGAAGGTCCCAAGGGTTCGGCTGTTCGCCGATTAAAGTGGCACGCGAGCTGGGTTCAGAACGTCGTGAGACAGTTCGGTCCCTATCTGTTGTGGGCGTTGGAGATTTGCGGGGTTCCGTCACTAGTACGAGAGGACCGTGATGGACAGAGCTCCGGTTTGCCGGTTGTGCCGCCAGGTGCACCGCCGGGTATCCGCCTCTGGTCAGGATAAGTGCTGAAAGCATCTAAGCACGAAGCCCTCCCCAAGATAAGATCTCCTTTGAGGGCCGTCAGAGACTATGACGTTGATAGGCTGCAGGTGTAAAGGCGGTGACGCCAAAGCCGAGCAGTACTAATCGCCCGAACCCTTTTCTTGGACTGCAAAGTCAAAAAAGAAAAGAGTAACACTTGATTGAGTGAATTGATAAGCTTTCTAGTATGCGTGTTTTTTTGATATAACGGCGAGAGACTGTAGAGAGTCTCGGTCGGTAAAAAAGAGATTAAGGCGATGACAGCGCGGGGGATCCACCTCTTCCCATTCCGAACAGAGAAGTTAAGCCCCGTAGCGCCGATGGTACTGCGAAAGCGGGAGAGCAGGTAATCGCCGCCTAACGAAGAGAGTTACTCAAA
>JAZOSP010000040.1:0-1162 GCA_045657165.1 Eubacteriales bacterium | reverse complement strand
CCGTAGGCTTGTAGGCGTATTCGTAGAGTCGCTCCACATCACCAACCTTAATCGTCTTGCTATCCAGTGTGTTATCCTGTGGATCGTAAGTATAGAATTCGCTGTGATCGGGGGCGGTAACAGAGGTTACGCTGCCCTTGTTATTATAGGTAAGCGTGGTTTCACCGCTGACGCTGTCTACCGTCTTGGTAAGCTGCTGATCGTGATTGTACTTGTAAGAAAGAGTTGTTTGAATTTCTTCATCAGTACCGTTGGCAGTTTTCACCTTGTACTTGCACAAAACACTCGTTACGTTACCAAAAGCATTTTTTGTGGTTGTTACCTCTGTTTTGTCTGCCATTGTAGCGGTTAGCTTTTCGGCGTTGGTATGCTCGCCGTTGTAAGAGTATGTAACGTAGTTATCTACGCCGTTGAGCGACACAGACTTTACTCTGCGCTCCTTGTTGTACTCGTATCTTACGGTATTGTTTCCGCTCTTGACCTCGGTGACCATGTCAAGTGTGCGAAGCTGAGTGGTGCTGTTTTCCTCGCCGTGCTCGGTGCTGTGTGTAATGGCGTTTACCGTGCCGTCCTTATCTCTGCCGTAGGAGAGCTTGCTGCCGTTGGGAAGGCGCTCGGTCCTGACGGTCACACCGTCGAGCTCGTAGTCAAAGGCGGTCTTGTGCTCGCCACTCTCGTCAAACGCGGCAAGCGTTTTGCCGTTTTCGTCCACCTCGTTTTCGGTGTAGAGCTTGGACGAGGGATCGAGGGAGTTATAGGTGAAGGACTGAATCTCAATGCCCTTATCGTTAAACACGTGCTCCTCAATATTGATACCGATTTTGAGCTCCTCGCCCTCAACGTAGCTTTCCTTGCGAACAAGCTCGCCTGCGTTGCCGTAGTAGTATTTTTCTACCCGAATCGTGTCGTCAAAGGGTCCACAGGAGTAACAGAATGAATGTGTGGACTTCTTTTCTATAAGCTTCCTATCGTCATTATAGACGTACTCTGTTACGACCTGCTCGGTAGAGAGGTCTCCCTCGGTACGCGGAACTGAATACTTAGAGGTTATTACAGAAACGGGCTCTTTGAAGCTGTCGTAGGTGACGTCCTCTACGGTTGAGATTTGTATATTTTTATCAAAATTCGCAAAGGAATAACGATTCAAGCAGGACTTATCTGC
>JAZOSP010000039.1:0-1000 GCA_045657165.1 Eubacteriales bacterium | reverse complement strand
GATGAGCACAAGAGCAGCATAGTCCTTACTGAATCAACGATACCTGCTCATCTTAAATCCGAGCAAGCGCTGATTAACTATATAGATAATCTCAACCGAAGAAATGATTTCTACGGCATAGGTCATATCCTTAGCAGCCAGGCATCGCAGATTAGGGCGGCAGGGCTTGCAGATGCATGCCTTGATTATATTGACAAGTTCCAAAATCCTCGCACAGGCTTCTGGGACGATAACGGTGCTATAACCGAGGGCTACGAAAACCTTTCGGGTATAACTAAGCTCGGTGCGCTGTACGGAGGTCTTGGCAGGCAGATGAAGTATATGGATAAGATAATAGACTCTGCCATAGATAGCCTTGTAAACGACGGTACGCCTCCGCGCATCTATCACGTCTTTAATATGTGGGGCGGTCTTTCTACAGCCGTTGGCAACGTTGCGGCAACGAGTGACCCGAATGCCACCGATAACACGAATATCGGCGTCGTTAGGCAGAAGATATACGAAAGGCTCCCCGAGATGATAGACGCAACTATCGAAAGGCTGATGAAATTCCGTCACTCCGACGGCTCCTTCTCGGCGTGTCAGGGATATTCCGAGCCTACGACTCAAGGCGAGTCTGTGTCAAAGGGGCTTGCCGAGGGTGACGTTAACGGTACTGCTTGCGGCATTGAATATCTCATAAACTCGCTCTTCGGCGCGCTTGGCACGAGCGAGATTCCCATGCTCACCTACAAGGATTACAGAGCATTTATGGAAATTATTGAAAACGCCGAGCCTGTACAAAAGAAGTATTAACCAAAATTAACGTGACTGCAAATCCCCCGATTCTTTTATAAATCGGGGGATTTTTGTTGACATTTTCATTCTTTTATGATAAAATCACAATATACTATGATAAAATGCATAAAAATTGCAATATCACGGTAAAAAACGGATGGATATCCTCCGCACGGTATGATAGGAAAAAGGAAAAGCAAATGAAAAAAATTATTCTTTTAAC
>JAZOSP010000038.1:0-9146 GCA_045657165.1 Eubacteriales bacterium | reverse complement strand
CCCATTGATATGTCGGTGCTCGGAGAGGAGCTTATGGAAATCGGAAGGCTGGCAAGGATAAGAGCGGAAAGCGGCAACGGCTGCGAATAACTCTACATTTATCAATCTGTGCGCCGCGGGCGCGCGTGTGTCGTTACTTTTAACTAAATAATTTTATAAAAGTACGCGTATGCGGGCGTGCCCGCACGCGTACTTTCGGCCTTGTATTGTATATAGTATTTCTTCAACCATTTTAGAGATAGGAGAGAGAAAATGAACGGAAATTCTCATGAGAAAATGAAAGAGCAGGGTGTCGGCCGTGAGTCAGAGTCACAGTCGCGTCGCGTCGGGAGCTTACGTGAGACTCTCGCCGAGGTCTATTCGCAGATAGAGATTGAGGGGTATAGTGACGCGGAGCTCGCTCGGGAGATAGCGCTTATAATTACCGAGGTGTATAGGCTTCCGCCTGCGTGGGACGTACAGATAGACGGTCAGAAGCTGCCCGCGGAGATGGTTGCCGACGTTTACCGTGAGCTGACGTGGGAGCACGTCACGGCCGTGATAGCAAGCTTCAAAAAAGCCGATTTTGAAATTAAATACAGAAAGAGCTATCTCAGGACGGCGCTTTATAACGAGGTATTTGAGAATTACTCGCGAGTGATAAATGCCCTCGCAAGAGACGGCTACAAGGTTTAGGATAAGAGGGCTGGGATATGCAAAGAGAGAAATTAACGAAGTCGGGCAGGCTTCTTGAGATAGATTTTTACCCGGTGCAAGCCGATGGGCGGCGTGTGCCGTCGAGAGCACCGAAAACCAAGCGCTCAACCGCAGAGCAAGCGCGGTATAACAGAAAAAAGGCAATCAAAAATTTCGTGCGTATCATCAACGAAAATTTTGACACAGGAGATACATACACTCACCCGACGTATTGCCCCGAGAATGCTCCTTACACAGTCGAGGACGCGAAGCGCGATATCGTCAATTTTTTCAGGCGTGTGAGGAGAAAGCGCCTGTCGGAGCTAAGCCGTATAACAAGGCTCCTCGAGAAGAACCCCGACGACCCCGAGCGTATCGAGCAGAAGCGCCGACTTGAGGAGCCCTTCAGATATGCCTATCGCATAGAGGAGGAGATATACAAGACGGGAGCGAAAAAGGGGCGCAGCAATTTTCACTTTCACCTTTTTATGACGGGCGGACTTGCTCTTTCTGACGTAGAGGAGCTCTGGCCGCTTGGCGTGCGTATCAACGCCGATAGATATCAGCCCGAGAGATTCGGGCCCGAGGCAGCGGCAAGATACACGGTCAAGGGCAGCGATGGCAAGCTGAAAATCGGATACTCGAAGAACCTTAAGCGCCCGAGGGAGCCGAGGATTCGCGACGGAAAAATATCCACGCGAGGCGTTGAGAGGCTTGCTATTGAGCGAGTAGACGATAAGGCCTTCTGGGAAAAGCGCTATAAGGGCTATACCTTCGTGCGCTGCTTTTCTCGGTATAACAGCTACAACGGATATTGGTACGTGTCGGTCGTCATGTACAAAAAGCAGGGGCAGGGAGAGCTGCCACCGTGGTCTATCGACGATTGGGTCGACGATGATTAACATTTCCCTTTGGGAAGAACGGAGTTTTAGCGCCGTTCTTTTTGCCACGTCTTACGGGGGGTAGCATTGGCGAGTTCTTTTTGGTAAAATAAATCAAAAAATCCGATAGGAATTTTGAAAATATGCCGAAATTAGCGAACGTGGACTGGGAAAAAATCAAAAACGAATATATAACGAACCCGAGCGTCTCCTATCATTCTCTTTCGGAAAAGTACGGAATTGCCGCGAGCGCGATTAACAGGCGCGGTAAGGAAGGAAAATGGAAAGAGAAAAGAGAACGTTTTGCGGAGAAAAACGAGGAAAAAACGCTTGAAAAGCTGATAGAGGAGCGCGCAAAGGGCGAAGCAAAGCGTCTTGAGGCTCTCTACCGTGCGACGGATGAGCTTGCCGAGAAGATATCCGCGGCGATATCTAAGGTGAAGCCGACAAATACTCTCGCGATACGCCAGCTCGCCTCCTCTTTGAAGGAAATACGCTCGATGGAGGGTGACCTCGATATTGATGAGCGCCGTGCGCGTATAGACAAGCTGCGCGAGTTTATGAGCGGTGGTGATGAAGGTCCAGAGGGCGGCGGTGTCCTCATCCTACCCGAGATAAAGCAGGACCTCGTGCCGCCTGATGAGCCGGATACGGAGGAGAAAGATGGAACCTAATGTTGTTTGGCGGCCGCAGCCACGACAAGCCGTATTTCTTTCAAGAGCTGAGGACGAGGTGCTTTACGGAGGAGCTGCCGGGGGCGGAAAAAGTGACGCTCTCGTAGCCGATGCCATGCGCGAGATACATATACCGCATTACAAGGGTATCATTTTCCGTGAAAATTACACACAACTTGTCGAGATAATTGATAAAACTCAAAAGCTTTATCCCTCTGTAAATGGGAAAGCCTGGTATCACGATACAAAGCACACCTGGTTTTTTCCCTCGGGGGCAAAAATAATTCTCGGCTCTATACCTCACGATAAGGACCGCTTCAAGCATCAGGGTATTGCTTACGATTTTATTGGCTTTGACGAGCTTACGCATTTTAGTCAAAAGGTTTATGACTACCTGCGCTCGCGTAACAGAGCCAACGGACCGGGCACAAGGCCGCGCATCCGCGCCACAGCAAACCCCGGAGGCAAAGGGCACGGATGGGTTAAGGAGCGTTTTATAACCGCAGCTCCGCCAGAAAAAACTGTCTGGGAGCGCGTCAATGTTAGACTCCCTGACGGCAGTACTCAAAGAAAGTGGAGTTCGAGGACGTTTATTCCATCGTCGGTATTTGATAACCCGGCGCTGCTTGAAAATGACCCGAATTATCTGACAAGGCTCGCAGCACTCCCGACAGCCGAGAGGGAAGCCTTGCTGTACGGAAATTGGGACAGCTTCACGGGGCAGTACTTTTCGGAGTGGAAAAACGACCCGTCGCATTATCTTGACAGGCGCTGGACTCACGTTATCGAGCCCTTTGATATACCCTCGCATTGGAAAATATACCGTTCTTATGACTTTGGCTCTGCAAGGCCGTTTTCCTGCGGCTGGTGGGCCGTTGACACAGAGGGCACACTTTACCGTATCGCTGAATTTTACGGCTGCACAGGCACTCCGAACGAGGGGCTTAAATGGCCGCCCGAGCGACAGTTTGCGAGAATCGCGGAAATAGAGAGGGAGCACCCGTATCTTAAGGGTAAGCGCATTTTAGGCGTTGCCGACCCGTCAATCTGGAATAAGGACAGAGGCGTCAGCGTTGCCGAGAACGCAAGCAAGTACGGTATTTATTTTCAACCGGGCGACAACTCCCGTATCACAGGTTGGATGCAGGTGCATAACCGCCTACAGTTTGACGATGAGGGGCGAGCGCGTATGTATTTCTTTAATACCTGCAAAAACGCTATAAGAACTATTCCGGCACTCGTGCACTCCGAGAGTATGGTCGAGGACCTCGATTCCGACGGTGAGGACCATATAGCCGACGAGGTGAGGTATATGTGTATGTTGCACCCGGTCAAGGCAATTATCCCTCATAACAAGCAAATATACACGGGCGACGACCCGCTTGAGCTGCTTAGCCGTACGGCTATGAAAAAATATTACTGAGAGAGGAAAAAGTGATGAACGATTTTTCGAAAAATAAAAGCCCGACTCCCGAGACTTTTCCCGGCGAGGACCATCTTGCCGACGTTACTGCATACGGCATCGAAAATATGCTTTCTGCCCCGAGTAGAAAGCTCACTGTTGACGAGGCGGCTGTTGCGAAGGCTGCGGCTATCTTGAATGAATACAAGGCGGGAAAGCGCTATTTTGACGCGCATATCGTTTCCGATGAGGCGTGGTGGCGCCTCAGACATTGGGACGAGCTTAACGCGCGTGACGGTGAGACGGAGAGCGAGGCGGAGCGCGGCGAGATAGACCCGAAATCCGCATGGCTTTTCAATTGCGTTGTAAACAAGCACGCTGATTTTATGGACGCTATCCCCACCTTTGCCGTGCTTCCCCGAGAGAGGCAGGACGAAAATGCGGCAAAGCTGCTCTCACAGATTCTGCCCGTTATATTCGAGCAAAATAAGTTCGAGAGGATTTATCACGCGGCCGTCTATAACAAGATTATGCACGGTACAGGCATATACGGTGTATTTTGGGACAATGAGAAGCGAGGCGGTCTCGGAGATATAGTCATTAAGAGTATTGACCCCCTGAGGCTCTTCTGGGAGGGCGGAGTCGACGATATACAGGACTCGGCGAACGTCTTTTACGTCTGCACGATGAACCGCGAGGCGGCGAAGCGCGCCTATCCCGAGATAGCGGATAGGATAGAAAGCGCCACCTCCTCGGGGCTCGTTGAGGATTACAGGAATGACGACTATGCAAACAAGTCCGAAAAGGTAGAGATAGTAGATTGGTACTATAAAACAGCCGGGAAGCTGCACCTTTGCAAGTTCTGCGCCGGTGCGGTTATCCATGCAACCGAGAACGCCCCCGACGTATATCCCGACGGTCTTTATAAGCACGGACTTTATCCCTTCTTCGTTGACGTTCTTTATCCCGTTAAGGAATCGGTCGGCGGCTTTGGTCTTATCGACGTCGGAAAGAGCGACCAGGAGCAGATAGACAGAATGGGCCGCGGACTTATAAACAACGTGCTCGGCTCCTCCCGCGGCAAAACCTTCGTTGGAGAGGGGCTCGGCGTTAATGACGAGGACCTTGCCGACCCGAAAAAGGAGATAATTAAGTTTGCCGGCTCTATTGACGAGTCTAATTTTCGCGTAGTTCAGCCCGCGTCGTATGCCGACAGCTACATAACCTCGATAAACCACAAGGTGGCAGAGCTTCAGGAAACGACGGGAAATCACGACGTGGCAAGCGGAAACGCGCCCTCGGGTGTTACTGCCGCTTCGGCTATTGCCGCGCTCCAGGAGCAGGCGGGAAAGACCTCACGCGACGCTATACGCGCAAGCTATCGCACCTTCTCTGACGTGGTGCTTTGCGTTATCGAGCTGATACGCGAGTTTTACGACCTGCCACGTACCTTCAGGATAACCGGAGAGGGCGGCGAGAACGATTACGTCACCTTTTCAAGGGCTGATATGCAGCCAATGTCAATAAAGAAAACCGACGGCACGCTCGTAAACGTTGACCCTATATACGACGTGAAGGTTTCGGCACAGAAGGCGTCACCCTATTCCGCTATGGCTCAGAACGAGCTCGCGCTGCAGCTCTACAATGCAGGAATCTTTGACCCGTCAAGGGCGGATATGTCTATTGCGGCAATAGAGCTGATGGATTTCAAGGACAAGGAGAAGATAATCGCAAAGCTCTCACAAAACGGTACGCTCTATCAGACGGTGCAAATGCTTACTGAAAGGCTTGCGAGAGCAGAGGCCATGCTCGGTATTGCGAATAAGGCCGCCCAGCCTATCCGGGGCGCAGCCCACCGTGGCGACAAGGCAGAGCTGCCCGAGCAGAACGCCGAGGGGGTTGTAACCGAGGAATCCGGGATAACAAAAAGGGCAAGAGCCCGCGCCGCTGAAACGACTATACCGCGGTAAAAGAATAAATTCGTGAAGGAGAAAATATATGGTACAGGTTTATTTCACAGATGAGGGCGGCACCTTACGGGTTGACGTTAAGGGACACGGCGAGCTCGGAAATTTTGAGGGGCTTGACGTTATGTGCGCCGCAACGACGGTGCTGACCAACACGCTTTCCATAAACGTGCTGACCTACAAGGAGCTGGATATGCTCGACGAGGAGCCCACGGTTTACGTAGGTGACGACGGAGAGGGCCGAGCGAGAGTTGCGTGCAGACCTAAGCCCGAGTACTATGCCGTGGTTCGTGCAGGATTTCGCGGGGTCGTGATGGGCTATCAAATGCTCGCAGCCGTTTATCCCGGGCACGTTGAATTTTGTGCCGATTAAAGTAGCCTAATACATAGAGTCCGCCTCGCTTTGAGGCGGATTTTTGCTTTTTGATACGGGGGGTTGCACGGCTTATCGGAAATAGGTAAAATATAGGCAGCTCAAGCGGGCTCGCCCACCTACGGGCAGAAAAACAAAATGGAGTTAACCATGAAATCAAACGAAGAAAAATTACTCAGACTGTCGCTTCAGTTCTTTGCCGAGGGCGGAGAAGGCGGAGCAGTTAGCGGAGCGAGAGGCGATGGCTCCCTCGGTCAGAGTAACGGCGCGGGAAATGAAGCCGGGATAGATTCCGACGACATTTTTCTTGCCGAGATTGAGCAGAAATTCGGTGTAACGAACGGTGTCGCAAGTGCACAGGCGGCAGAGTTCGTTCGCACCTCCGGGAGCGTCGCTCACTCCGAGAAAGCACCTAAATCCGAGGGCGGCGAAAATACCGCTGCGGACGGTGAGGGTGCAGTCGCCACAGAGTCACAGGACGCCGAGAAAACACCTGAGGAGGAGTTCGACGAGCTTATAAGGTCGGATAAATTCAAGGGCATTTACGGCAAGAAGCTTTCAGACGCGGTATCCGCGAGATTTAAGAATCAGACGGACGCTAAGGGCGAGGCAGATAAGTACAAGGGCGCTCTCGGCCTTCTCGCGAGCAAGTACGGCAAGAGTGCTGACGACGTTGAAGGCATTATAGCCGCAATACAGTCGGACGACGAGTTGCTTGAGGCGGAGGCAGTGAAGGCCGGCACCACGGTCGAGAAGCTGCGCTCCGCGAGGGCAGACGAAGCCTCAAGGAAGGCTGCCGAGAGTGAAATCAGCAGCCTTCGCGAAAGGCTCAGGGCACAGGAAAGTGAAAACCGTGCAAGAGCCGACGCGGAAAGATGGGCGCGTGAGGCGGTAGAGGCCAAGAAGCTTTTCGGAGATAGCTTTGACTTGCGCAAGGAGCTTAAAAACGAAAGCTTTATGAGGTTTCTCACCGAGGGCAAGGGTATGAGCGTATCCGACGCTTACAAGCACGCACACGTTGACGAGCTGATGAGCTCGGCGATTAAAACTGCCGAAAGCCGTGCCGAAATCAACGCCGCAAAGGTCGTTGAAGCAAACGGCAGGCGCGTCAGAGAGGCGGCAGCCACGCCCTCTAATGCAAGCGCTGTGACTCGTATAGACCTTAACACCATGACGGACGCGGAATTCGAGAGAATCGAGGAGCTCCGTCGGCGCGGAGTACGAGTGACCGACGAATACTTTAAGTAATCAAGGCTCGTTCTCCGAAGAATTTTACAAAAACCATACGGAGGACAAAAACATGAAAACCAACGAAATTCTTGATATAAAAATCAAGTTCAATCCCTTCGCCCTTTTCGTTTTCGATAACGGACAGGCGGAAAATCTCAATATGAACACCACCGAGAGCGCGGGTATATCCCCCCTTATGCGCAGGTATTACGATACCCGTATTATAAAGCAGGCGGGCCCGAATCTCGTTTACCATCAGTTCGCTCTTAAGAGAAGCATTCCGGCTAACAACGGTAAGTCGATTGTATTCCACGGCTACGAGGACCTCGATACCAGCGTTGCCGCACGCGAGCTTACCGAGGGACAGACTCCCGACGGTCAGACTCTCTCCGCGTACGATATCGTCGCGATGGTAAAGCAGTACGGCGGCTACGTTGTGCTTACCGACGTCGTGCAGACAACTGCTATTGACGATACCGTTTCAGAGGCGGTGGACAAGCTTTCTGCACAGGCGGCAGTCGTGCTTGACAAGCTCATCAGAAACGCGCTTATCACCGACGACGAGGTAGATTTTTCATTCCCCGAGGGCGCCGAGAGTGCCGATGGACTCACCCCCACGACGCATAAAATGTCGGTAGCCTTCATAAGACGCGCCGTAAATCAGCTGAAGCGCGTAAATGCGCCTAAAATCGACGGCTTTTATCCCCTCGTGCTTCACCCCGACTGTGTGCTCGACCTTCAGACCACCGAGGAGTATAAGGACCTCGTTAAGTATGCAGACCCGAAGCGCTTCGTAAACGGCTACGTCGGCGACCTTCTCGGCGCGCGCATATACGAGTCTACCAACGTTAAGATTTCCAAAAACGCGGGCGGAAAGCCTGTATATTGGAATCACATGTTCGGCAAGGACTCCTACGCTACCGTAGACCTGTCGGGCGGCGGTCTTAAGACTATTATCAAGCCTCTCGGCTCCTCGGGTGTTGCCGACGCGCTTGACCAGAGAGGCTCTGCCGGCTGGAAGGCCTCTACCGTTACGAAGGTGCTCGTGCCTTACTACATAATGACTCTCGTGTGCTCCTCGAGCACTGTTCCTAACGAGAGCGAATACGAGGACTAATTTCAAGCGGCGGCACTTGACCGCGCTATCAATAAAGAAAGGAGCCAAATAAAATGGCAGATACAAAGACCGCAGCGCTCGAAGAGAGTAAGGTAGCAGATACAAGTACCGACGAGCTTGTGGAGAGAACCATTCCCTATGACGACTCGGGAAAGAAATCAAATCACGTCAGGCTTTCCCTCAACGGCCGCGTGCTTCGACTTGAGAGAGGTCTAACGCACCTGATACCGAAGCCTTACGCGGATATGCTTGACCAGAAGATTGCTTTCAGAAAGCAGGCAAGAAGATACGAGGAAAAGGTATCTAAACAGTAAGCGGTATAATCCGCAAGAGAGGCGCCGCTATTTTGCGGCGCCTTAATTTTTATTTGTGAGGACAGAAAAAATGACTGTAAACGAGGTAATAGCAAGGGTGGATAAGCACTGCCCGAATCAGATATCAAGAGCCGAGAAGGTCGGCTTTATCACCGCCTGCGAGAGGCGGATAATCAACGAGGCGCTCTCTAATTACCCCGAGGCGAGCTACGACCGGGGCTTCAAGAAATACGACCCCGATACCGACGGTGAGCGCGAGCTCTTTGCCGTGTGCCCGTACGACGAGCTATACGTGCACTACGTGATGGCAGAGATTTATCTTATACTCCACGAGCAGAATCACTATAACAACGAGCTTTATATATTCAACAGTATCCTCGGGGATTACAAGGTGCATCTTATCAAGAGAATGAAACCCGCGGGCCCCTCAAGATTCCGCGTGAGGTGAGCTATGAAGCCATATATAAACGAAGTACCGAAATCACGAAGCTATATAAACGAGTTTCGCGGATA
>JAZOSP010000037.1:0-15028 GCA_045657165.1 Eubacteriales bacterium | reverse complement strand
CAAGCCCAAATTCACGCAATAACCATATCTGAACACGGCGGTAGCCGTATGTTTGCCTTGTTTTCTTTTGGCATTCTCTTATTAGTTCACCTATCTGCTTGTCCGGATCTTCTTTATCTGCTTTCTTCATCCAAGCATAGTAACCACTTCGAGATACTCCAAAGAAGCTACACATATCTCGCACACTGTATTTTTTCTTAAAACGATGAATTACTCTGTATTTTAGGCTGGCTTTCACTTCCTTTCCAATTCTTGAAGAAAATTTCGTAATAGCTCGTTTTCCATTTCAAGGCGCTTCACTTTCTTCTCTAAATCTTCGGGCTTATTTGTTGGACGTCCTCTACGTTTTGGGTTCAGCTTCCTCTCATTCACACTAGCCCTTAGTCCACACCAAGATGCTATTGAGTGACGACTTATCCCATATTTTCTTTCTAAAAAATGTGTTGATGCGCCTTCTTCGTGTTCCTTGCGTATCTGTGCTTTTATGCCTTCCGAATAATGTTTCTGTCCTTTTCTGTTTCCCATACCAACAACCTCCTGCAGTAGATAATCCTATTCTACTACAAGCGGCTTCTTTATTCAATGTCCGTTTTTATGGGTTCAATTCAGTTCTACCGGGGATTTTTATTGTTGCTGTAAAAAGAAAAACGCCCCTCAAAAAGGCGTTTTTCTGCTGTTTTGCAAACTTTTGTTGTCGAAATCAGTTGTAAAGCGGGTATTTAGCGCAAAGAGCGTTAACTCTTGCTCTGACCTCGTCTGCGTTCTTTTCATAATCCTTGAGGGTCATGGAGATAAGCTTTGCAACCTCTCGCATATCCTCCTCACAGAAGCCGCGAGTGGTAACCGCAGCGCTACCAAGACGGAGTCCGCTTGTGATGAAGGGGCTTTTTTGGTCAAAGGGAATAGCGTTCTTGTTACAGGTGATTCCAACCTCGTCAAGAAGGTGCTCTGCCTCCTTGCCCGTGTCAATTTTCATACCTGTCAGGTCAACGAGCATAAGGTGGTTGTCGGTGCCGCCCGATACGAGCTTGAAGCCCTCGGCGAGAAGCCCCTTTGCAAGTGCTGCCGCATTCTTGACAACTCTCTCTCCGTAGGACTTAAACTCGTCGCTAAGCGCCTCGCCGAAGCAGACCGCCTTCGCCGCAATGGTGTGCATAAGAGGACCGCCCTGTATACCGGGGAAGATTGCCTTATTGATTTTCTTTGCAAGCTCCTCGTCGTTTGTGAGGATAAGACCGCCTCTCGGGCCGCGAAGAGTCTTGTGAGTCGTGGTGGTGGTAACGTCAGCGTAGGGAACGGGCGAGGGGTGAGCACCGGTCGCAACGAGCCCCGCGATGTGCGCCATATCTACCATAAGATATGCGCCTACCTCCTTTGCAATCTCGGAGAATTTCTTGAAGTCGATAATTCTCGGATATGCCGAAGCGCCTGCAAGTATAAGCTTCGGGCGGCACTCAAGAGCGAGGCGTCTTACCTCGTCGTAGTCAATTCTGCCATCCTTTTCGGATACGCCGTAGGGAACTATGTTCCAGTATTTACCAGACATGTTTACGGGCGAGCCGTGGCTGAGGTGTCCGCCGTGTGCAAGGTTCATTGAAAGCACGGTATCACCGGGGGTAAGCAGTGCAAAGAATACTGCCATGTTTGCCTGTGCACCGGAGTGGGGCTGAACGTTTGCGTAGCCTGCGCCAAAGAGCTTCTTAGCTCTCTCAATCGCAATGGTTTCAACCACGTCAACGTGCTCGCAGCCGCCGTAGTATCTCTTTCCGGGATAGCCCTCGGCGTACTTGTTGGTGAGTGTCGTGCCGTTTGCTTCCATCACCGTTTCGGAAACGAAGTTCTCCGACGCGATAAGCTCAATCTTGCCTCTCTGTCTTGCACATTCGTCCATAACGGCAGCGTAAAGTTCGGGGTCGTTTTTCTTGATGAGTGCGTATTCTTTCATTGTTTTCCTCCGGGAATATGTAGTTTTTCTTTGTTTTCTTATATTTTTCGAGCTTCCTTGCGCCGCTCGGCAAGGTAGACCCGTCTTACCTCGGTGAGAAATTTCTGTACTCTCTCAGATTGGTAATCGCGGTAAGACCACGGGAATTTGTGCCATCCGCCGCGGGCATAAAAGAGTGTCAGCTCGGTGTATATTCCGTTTTTAAGCGGTATTCTGAAGCCTGCCGCCTTCGTTGTGGCAAGCATAAGCCGCCCGTGATTTATGAAGCCGGGGTCGAGATTGACCTTGCGACGTCCATCAACCGAAAGCTCCTTCTCAACAGAATTTGTAAATTCCTTTATCTCTGCCTGCCGAGAGGCGTCGACGGTGCGAAGAAAGCTATATATGCGGCGCATACCCTTGCCGCCGAGCTCCTCGTCGTAATAATCCGAGAATTCGTCGGAAAAGGAGAACTCCTCAGACACCATATCCCACTCGCCAAAGCGCTCTGTGAGCCTGTCCATAGCGCGCCCGAGAATTTCGGGGTCGCTGTATATCACACCGACGATAAGCTTTTCTTTTTCAAACTCGTGTATCGCTCCCATAGCTCCCCCGCGCCGAATTTTCCGACAGCCGACGGGGCGTCGGAGACTTAACGTTAATATTATATTATATTTTTTTAGAATAGTCAATAGCAAATTCGTATTTCGTTGCGGTATTAAAAAAGCTACCGTGGGAAATCTAAATATATGAAAAAAAGAAACAGAGGCAAAGGGGGATTTGGGGTTTTCCCGCTTTTTCTCTCGATTATTTCAAACCCTGCGGTAAGACTTGATATAGCCCTGCTTTCGGGGCTGCTTATGAATATTTTTTATATAGCTGTAAACCTTTTGCCCGCGGTGCGTTATAAGAGCGCGTGGTCGTTTGCGGTTACAGTATATTATTCGGTGCTCGTGCTGATGAGGCTCTCCCTGCTTGCCTCACACCGACTTATCGGCTCTGTCGGCGATGACGCCGCAAGGCTTTATACAGCCTGCCGCCGCGTTGGAAAATTTCTTCTTTTGCTCGATACGGCAATTGCCATTATCATGATATACACGGTTATAGAGGGCAGGGTAATCGACTACCCGACGTATATCCTTGTGGGCTTTGGAGTATTTACCGTTTATTCGCTTACAAGCTCGGTGATAGGAATATTTCGCTCGCTGAGGCAGAAGACGCCTCACGTGCTTGCAGCGCGAAATTTGACGCTCGCAGCCGCACTTCTTTCGGTTTTTAACCTTCAGTACACCCTCCTTGTGACGATAGGTGTAAAAAGGGAGCTTCTGATTTTGATAAACGCCGTAGGCGGTGCCTTGATAATTCTACTCATAACGGGTATGGCAATAAGGCTTATTACTGTTTCGAGCCGCAGAATCCGTGAGATTCGCAGCTCGTAGCTATCTCACAAAAATCTGCATTTTTCGTATAATGCTTATAAGCACTTGAGAGCAAAATGCACTTAAGTGCAAATAAAGCAAAGGACGAATATAATGGAGAGAAACGAAAACGGACTTCCCCGCACGCAGGGGAATAACGGACGTGTCGCGGGCAATACTACGCAAAACGGCATGCAAAACGGCTTCGGTAGTAACGGTTCTATGAACGGTAATAACTACGTAGGCGGCACGAGAGGTGGCTGCAGAGGAGAGGGCGCGTCGGGTGGCGACGATTCTATGAACGGCGGCGGCCTTGACGGTATGCCTCTTGCTTACGTGTACGCACCCAGCCAGAAATTCCGACTTCTCTATTCCCCCGCGGACGCTTTGGCACACGGCACGCTCTTCGAGGAGCTCTATAAGCCTATGGAGGTGTACGGCCGTGAATAATAGGTCACAAAGAATGAATAACGCTAATTCTAAAAACGAATCCGAGCTTCTTGAGAAGATTCGCGCGCTCGGCTTCGTAAAGGTAGAGCTTGAGCTTTTCCTTGACACTCACCCGAACAACCGTGCGGCACTCGAGATGTATTCCGAAACTATTGAGGAGCTTGAGGAGCTCACCGAGCTTTACAACAATCTCTACGGTCCTCTCGTAGCCTCGCAGGTAAAGGACGGCAGCTCTTGGACTTGGGTAAATAAGCCCTGGCCCTGGCACCACGGTGACGAATCCCGAAACAACGCATGGAAAGGTGAGGACGATTAAGTATGTGGATTTATGAGAAAAAGCTTCAGCACCCCGTGAAGATAGATAATCCCAACCCCCGTCTTGCAGGCGTTATCATAAGCGCGCTCGGCGGTCCCGACGGCGAGCTTGCGGCGGCTACCCGTTATCTTAACCAGCGATACAGTATGCCCGACGGACGCGTAATCGGCGTTCTGACCGACGTTGGCAGCGAGGAGCTCGGTCATATGGAGATGGTAGCCTCTATAATCTACCAGCTCACAAGAAATCTCACCCCCGCCGAAATCAAAGCGGGTGGCTTCGATAAGTATTACGTTGACCACGGCACAGGAATTTTCCCGTGCTCCGCAGAGGGCGTACCCTTTAGCGCGATGGCAATTGCCTCGAAGAAGGACGCGCTTGCCTCTATTCACGAGGACCTTGCGGCAGAGCAGAAGGCGAGAGCAATGTACGACAACATTCTTAGGCTTTCCGACGACCCCGACGTAAACGACGCAATCAAGTTCCTCCGTCAGCGCGAGGTGGTTCACTTCCAGCGCTTTGGCGAGGCTATGCGCATTTTACAGGGCGACTAAGGCGCACCTATAAAACCGAAAAAATATGACGGCTTGCTTTTGTCAAGCCGTCATATTTACTTTTCTGCCAAGCTATGGTATAATCTAACTGACTGATAAATTCAAATTTGCAGGTGAATGTATGAACGGAGTGAATAAGACGCTATATATCCCTTTGTACGGAAAGGCGTTCGTGAGCAGGAAGGGTCTCTTTCTTGACGATAAAAAGGCCGAAGAAATCTGGGAAGCAGAGAAGTTTTCGCTCAAAGGGAAATCTAAGTCAAAATGGCTTGCTTACTATATGGGAATCCGCTCTGCCGTTTTTGACAATTGGGTGAGGCAGCTGATTGCCGATACAGAAGAAGCCGCAGTCATTCACATTGGTTGCGGTATGGATAGCAGAGCTTTGCGAGTTGGTGCGAAAAAACATAAGTGGTACGACGTGGATTTGGCTGAGGTTATCGAGGAAAGAGGGCGGTATTACCGTGAATCCGCCGACTATAAAATGATTGCAGGGGATGTGAGAGATTGTAATTGGCTGACAAGCATTCCCGAAAAGAAATGCGCCATTGTTGTTATGGAAGGCGTGAGTATGTACTTGACATCCGAAGAATTGCGCGGATTAACAACGAGTCTTTGTGCTCATTTTGAACAGATTGCACTTTTAATGGATTGCTACTCTGTTTTCGCTGCTAAAATGTCAAAGTACAAAAACCCAATAAATGATGTCGGCGTTGCCGATGTTTACGGTATAGATAATCCCAAGACACTTCAGCACGGCGAGCTTGTTTACGTAAAAGAACACACGATGACGCCGCAAAAATACATAGATGAGCTAAGAGGTGTGGAGAAGTATATTTTCGGGAAGCTATATGCAGGTAGTTTTTCAAAAAAGCTATATCGATTGTTTGAATACAGGAAAATGTAAACTTAACTTTGCTATACAGGCGATAAATAAAGCGGCTGCCCGAGAAAGGCAGCCGCTTTGTTTTTTAGAAATTATAAACCGTGCCGGTCTTTGCCGACTCGTAGATGCCCTCGAGGATTCTCGTTATGCAAAGTGCCTCCTCGGGTGTTGAGTTGATTTTAAGCTCGCCGCCCGAGCGTACGGTTTCAATCCAGCTTCTTATCTCGCGCTCGCCCGAGGGCTCGCCCGGGATAAATCCGTTCGCTCTGCCGCCGGTCTTGAGGTTCGGGGAGAGCACGTACTGACGGTCGTTTTTAACTCCGTTAATACGCACGCCGTCAACCATATCGCAGCCAGCCCTCGTTCCGCAAAGGGTACATACCGCCTCGCGAGTGTCGAGCATATTCAGCGCCCAAGAGGACTCAAGGAGAACCGTCGCACCGTTTTCCATAACGACAAATCCGAACGCCGAGTCCTCGACCGTGAATTTCTCGGGGTCCCAGCTGCCGTATGCGTTGCCCTGGTCGGTATCGGAGTTTAACTTGCGATAAACCGTGCCGACACAGTATTTCGGCTTGTAGTTATTCATAAGCCAAAGCGTCAGGTCAAGCGCGTGAGTTCCTATGTCGATAAGAGGACCGCCGCCCTGCTCGTGTTCGTTAAGGAAAACGCCCCAGTTGGGAACGGCTCTGCGGCGGAGTGCGGTAGCCTTTGCGTAATACACCTCGCCAAACGTGCCTGCCTCAGCCTCGTCCTTAAGATATCTTGCGTCGTCACGGAAGCGGCTCTGATAGCCTATCGTGAGAAGCTTGCCCGTGCGGCGTGCAGCCTCGAGCATTTTTTCAGCCTCGGCAGAATTTATCGCCATAGGCTTCTCGCACATAACGTGCTTGCCCGCCTCGAGCGCAGCGGAGGTAATAAAGCTGTGCGAGCGGTTAGGTGTACAAACGTGAATGACGTCAATATCCGCTTCAGCCTTGAGAAGCTCCTTATAATCGGTGTAGGTGCGTGCTCCCTCTGTGCCAAACTTTTCAGCAGCGTCGCGTGCACGCTCAGGGATTACGTCGCAAAAGGCGACCATCTCGCAGCCCGAAACCTTTGCAAGAGAGGGCATATGCTTTTTGTTAGCGATTCCGCCGCAGCCTATTATGCCAACCTTAATTATTCTTTCCATATCAAGCTCCGTGTTTAGGGACAAGCCCGTGTTATAACGATTATACCATAAATGTGTGAAAACGGCAACACAGAATGTAAAAAACACTAAAAATGCTAAATAATACACAAATTTATGCAAAGATAAGGCGGTATTTTTTTGCAGCAAATCGTTGCATTAATTAAAAAAATATGATATGATATATTATATTCGTTTTTTAAGAGGCAGAGCATGTACAAAATAATCAATAAAAGGGACTTAAATCCTACCGTCGTTCTTATGGACGTCGAATCCCCGCTTGTGGCAAAAAAGGCAGAGCCCGGGCAGTTCATAATACTGCGCGTTGGCGCCGACGGCGAGCGTATACCGCTGACCGTTGCGGGCGTTGACCGTGGCGCAGGCACGGTGAGGATTATATTCCAGCGCGTGGGCGCTACCACCGACAGCCTTGCAGCACTTTCGGTGGGTGAATACATAGAGGATTTCGTCGGACCTCTCGGTAAGCCTACCGACCTTGAGGGGCTCTCTGACGTTCTTATCGTTGGTGGCGGCGTTGGCTGTGCAATAGCGCTCCCGATAGCCGAGCGCCTTTACGAGATGGGCGCAAGGGTTACCTCGGTTATCGGCTTCAGAAGCCGCGACCTCGTTATTTTAGAGAATGAGTTTTCCGCTTGCTCCGAGGAGCTTACCGTTATGACCGACGACGGCTCATACGGCAGATGTGGCAACGTCTGCCTGCCGCTGTCCGAGATGTTCGCCTCGGGCAGAAAATTTGATAAGGTTATTACGATAGGGCCGCTTATTATGATGAAATTCGTCGTAGAGACAACCCGCCCCACGGGCATACCCTGCGATGTGTCGATGAATCCTATTATGATTGACGGCACGGGCATGTGCGGCGGCTGCCGCCTCACTCTTAACGTAGGGGGGGAGCGTGTTACGAAATTCGCCTGCGTTGACGGTCCCGACTTCAACGGCTACGAGGTAGATTTCGACGAGGCTATGCGCCGCGGCGGAATGTACCGCGACTTCGAGAGGCACGCCCGCGAGGCGAGCTGCAACCTCTTTAATAAGGAGGTAAAATGAGATGGCAAATATGAATCCAAAGAAAAATCCTATGCCGTCGCAATCCCCCGAGGTGCGCGCGCATAATTTTGACGAGGTAGCCCTTGGCTACACCGAGGCGGCGGCGCTCGACGAGGCGCTCCGCTGTCTTAACTGCAAAAATATGCCCTGTGTCAGCGGTTGCCCGGTTAATATCCATATACCCGAATTTATAGCAAGGGTAAAGGAGGGCGACTTTGAGGGCGCATATAGGGTGATTTACGAGTCATCAAGCCTTCCTGCCGTGTGCGGCAGAGTATGCCCGCAGGAGACGCAGTGCGAGTCGAGGTGCGTAAGAGGTATTAAGGGCGAGCCTGTCGGTATCGGCAGACTCGAGCGCTTCGTTGCCGATTGGCACAACGCTCACTGCACTGATAACCCCACCCCCGTGTCAAAAAACGGACATCGTGTTGCAATAGTCGGCTCAGGCCCCTCGGGGCTTACGTGTGCCGGCGACCTTGCGAGATGTGGCTATGACGTAACCGTATTCGAGGCACTGCACACCGCTGGAGGCGTACTCGTTTACGGTATTCCGGAGTTCAGACTCCCGAAGGCGATAGTAAAGACCGAGGTTGATAATCTCAAGGCTATGGGCGTTGAGGTTATGACCAACGTCGTAATCGGCAAAACGCTGACGGTTGACGAGCTGTTTTCCATGGGCTACGAGGCTATATTTATCGGCACGGGTGCTGGGCTTCCGAGCTTTATGGGTATTCCCGGCGAGTCACTTTGCGGCGTTTATTCTGCAAATGAATTCTTAACGAGGAGCAACCTTATGCGCTCCTATAAGGAAAACTCCGCCACCCCGATTATGAAGGGCGGCAGGGTAGCAGTCGTCGGAGGCGGCAACGTTGCTATGGACGCGGCAAGAACGGCGCTGAGGCTTGGAGCAGAAAAGGTTTACGTGGTTTACCGCCGTTCTATGGACGAGCTGCCTGCAAGGCGCGAGGAGGTCGAGCACGCAGAGGAGGAGGGAATTGAGTTCCGCCTGCTCACAAACCCCAAGGAAATACTCGGCTATAACAATCCCGATGACAGGCGCGACCCGAAAAACGGCTTTGTCACGGGTATTAGGTGCGTGAGAATGGAGCTTGGCGAGCCGGACGAGCGCGGCAGACGTCGCCCTGTAGAAATCGAGGGCAGCGAGTTTGTGCTCGATGTCGATACCGTCGTAATCTCGATAGGCACCTCACCTAATCCGCTCATCAAATCCACAACGAGCGGGCTTGACGTTAACTCCCGCGGCGGAATAATAGTAACCGAGGGCGGCAAGACCTCGCGAGAGGGTGTCTTTGCGGGCGGCGACGCCGTCACAGGCGCTGCAACCGTCATATCGGCTATGGGTGCCGGCAAGGCCGCCGCACGTGCCATAGACGAGTATATAAGGAATAAATAACGAAATGCCAAATCCACTGCGGATTTGGCATTTCTTTTGAAATATGTAAACGGTTGTTTGCAAATTTTAAGTATTAGCTGCCTTTTTGTCAAGCAGGCTGTTCCTGTAATAAAGGCAAAGGTCAGCGCCAACCATAACGAGATTGAGAACGTAGAAGAAAAGGACGTACCATTTCTCCGCAAAGCTTGCCATATACGCCTCGTTTACAAGCTTTGAGGCAATTCCTGCAATGTAACCGAAGAAAATCAAAAGAAGAAAGGGCAGGCTCTTGCCCTTCGTTGTGCGCGCCTTGTAGGATTTGATGACGTTAAGCGGCCACGACGCGCCAAAGCTCACAATCATAACTATTTCAAGAATTTCGGACATAGTAAGCTCCTTAATACGAAATGTGAGTATAATTATAGCATAGCAAGCGCGCAAAATCAAGTAAGGTATTGAATATTTTGTTTGCGTGTGATAAAATAATGGTATGAAACCGCTTTTCGGTAAACGGAGGGTACTGTGAAATCCATAAAGGACATATATAAAATAGGAAAAGGGCCGTCAAGCTCGCACACTATGGGGCCCGCGAAGGCTATGAGTGTTTTTGCCGCCGAGCACCCCGAGGCAGAGGGCTACAGAGTCGTCCTCTACGGCTCGCTTGCCGATACAGGCAAGGGTCACGGCACGGATAAGGCTCTTGCAAGCGTAACCGATAAGCCCGTTGAGGTCGAGTTTAACACTCAAGAGAGAAATCTGCCGCACGCAAACACACTCGACATATACGCGGTGTCGGGCGGTACATCATCTTCACCTATGCGCGTTATGAGTGTCGGCGGCGGCGATATTAAAATCGAGGGGCGTGAGTCGCTTACACCCGAAAACGTTTATCCCGAGTCGAGCTTTTCAGAGATTGCCGAGGTGTGCAAGCACGAGGGAATAAGGCTTTCCGACTTCGTCGTGCTGCGCGAGGGCGAGGAAATCTACGATTTTCTCTACACGGTATGGGAGAGTATGAAATCCTCGATACACGAGGGGCTTACAACCTCTGGTATTCTGCCGGGCGGACTTATGGTTGAGCGAAAGGCACAGTATCTTTATAATCAGCGCCATATAGACGAGAGCCCCGTGACTCGCGAGAACAGAATAGTTTGCTCCTACGCTTACGCCGTCAGCGAGCAGAATGCCGATAACGGAACGATAGTAACTGCGCCCACCTGCGGTGCTTGTGCCGTCGTGCCCTCGGTCTTGAGGTATATGCAGGAAAAGCACGGCTTCTCGGATAAGGCAATTCTGCGCGCGCTTGCGGTTGCGGGCATAATAGGCACGCTCGTCAAGAAAAACGCCTCGATAAGCGGCGCGGAGTGCGGCTGTCAGGCGGAGATAGGAACTGCCTGCTCTATGGCTTCGGCAGCGCTCGGCGAGCTTTTCGAGATGGGAATTGCCCAGATAGAATACGCAGCGGAGATAGCCTTCGAGCACCATCTCGGGCTTACCTGCGACCCTGTCTGCGGTCTCGTTCAGATACCCTGCATAGAGCGAAACGCAGTTGCGGCTATGCGTGCGATAAACGCCGTGAGCCTTGCCAACTTCCTCTCGGGATCAAGGAAAATTTCGCTTGACCTCGTTATAAAAACTATGTACGAGACAGGCCGTGACCTCTCGCACCTCTACCGAGAAACCGCAGCGGGCGGTCTTGCAAAGCATTACGGAGGCAAAAATGGATAAAGAAAAAATAGACAGAATTAACGAGCTTGGCAGGCTCTCAAGGGAGCGTGAGCTTACCGCCTCGGAAAAAGAGGAGCAAAGGCTGCTCCGCGAGGAATATATAAAGGATTTCCGTGCCGCCCTGCGCGGTGAGGAAAGCAAAAGCGAGGATAAAAAATGAAAAAATGTGCTATATGCAACAGCCCCGTCACAAGAGATGACGCGCCAATACTTACAATGGACGTATACGGCAATCCGAGGTGCCTTTGCGACGCGTGTGACAGAGAGCTCACCGTCGCTACCGAGGGAGAGGAGTACAGCGAGATTGTTGAGGCTATTGAGAAAGTCGGAAGGCGTGTAGCGGAATCCTCCTTGGCAGACCGCAAGACTCTCGTTACTGTAAAGGAAATTTTATCCACAGCAGGCGAGCGCGCTGAGAAGATAAGGGACGGAGAGTACGATTTTTCCGCCGACGAGGCAGAGGACGGTGGCTTTGACGAGATACCGGAGGAGCTGCTCGAGACCGAGGAGGACCGTGAGCTTGACCGTGCCGAAGAGGTTAGAAATCAAAAATTTGATAAGATATTCAACTGGGTTGCCGGTATTGCAATCGGTGCTGCCGCTGCATTTGTGATATACAGATTCCTTGACGCCTATCTTTTCTGATTTGCGTGCGCGGGAATATCGCGCTATTTTTAATACGGCATTTTAACAGAGTCCTCCGCATACATTTTAGCGGAGGACTCTTTCTATGGACTTATCCTTTATTCTGCCGATTCTCGTTAGTGGCACGGGGCTATATTTTCTCGTAAGGCTGCGCTTTTTCTTTATACTTCACCCGATTCGCACGGCAAGGAGGCTCGTGGCGGCTCTTCGCGAAAGAGGCGCCCGTCGCTCACTCTCGCTCGCCCTCGCAGGCACGCTCGGGGTGGGGAATATATTCGGTGTCGCTATGGGTATTATAATAGGCGGTGCGGGCAGCGTTTTCTGGCTTCTTGCGTCCTCGGTTTTTTCTGCCGTAATCAAATATGCAGAGGCGACTCTGACACTCGATCTTGACAGAGGTGAGGGGGGCGGTATGGCGTCGGTTATACGAGCGACATACCCACGGGGCGGTGCATTTTTCAGCAAGGTGTACGCCGTCCTCTGCCTTATTCTCGCCCTCGTTATGGGCTCTGCAATACAGAGTGACAGCGTGTCTGAGGTTGTAGAGGCAACGCTTGGAATACAGCCGTATCTTGTGGCGCTCATCCTTGCTTTCTTGGTTGGTGTTACTGTTTTTGGCGGTGCACGGAAAATCGCAAGCGTAACCGAAATTGTTATACCTTTGACCACTTTAATTTACATAATTATGTCTTTTGCGACAATATTTGTCAATCGCGAGCGTTTGGGAGATGTCGTATCTCAAATATTTTTCTCCGCGTTTTCGCTGCCCGCCGCCTCGGGCGGGGCGGTCGCCGTCTTGTTTTCTCGAGCTATGCGCGAGGGGTATGCGCGCGGCATACTTTCAAACGAAGCAGGGGCTGGCACCTCTGCTATGGCGCACGAAACCAGCGGCGCAGACCCCGCGACGGCAGGGCTTTTTGGAATATGTGAGGTTTTCTTCGACACGCCGCTTCTATGCACTCTTACCGCCGTTTCTGTTCTTTCCGCGGTAAGCTCGCCGTCGGATTACACCTCTGCTATGGCGCTTGTTGCCGACGCCTTCTGCACATCTCTTGGCACTGCGGCAATTTTTCCGCTCGTTTTCTGCGTTCTCGCCTTTGCATACTCTACGGTCGTGTGCTGGTATTACTACGGCAGCGAGTGCACCCGTTATCTTACAGGGCGAGAGATGAGGTGGCTTTATGCACCTGCTTTTTTAACGTTTATTTTCGTCGGAGCCTTAGCCGACAGCTTTCTTACCCTTGCCGTGACCGACCTCGTCTTGCTCCTCATGTCGCTATTGACACTTGCAGCCTTGGTTACGGTATCGCCGCGGCTTGTCGAGCTTACGGTGCTCGGGGGCCTATTAAAGGAAAAAAACAGCCGTAGGAGAGATTAGCTCCTACGGCCCTTGCTTTACAGAAGTCTTATTCTCGAAAGAACGGTAGCGCCCGCGCGCGTGAGCGACTCGAGTGCTGCACAAACGTCAGCCTCGCGCATTTCTTCGGTGATAAAGGCGCACTCGCCGTCGGCAAATATGAACTCGACCTCGCCGAGTGCCGCTCGCACGTCACTCTCAGTTATGCCCGTCAGCGCAACGTATGAGCGCGCCACAAAATCCGAGAAGGGCTTAACACCCTCTGTCGTTTTCTTCATTGTGGGAGTTGCCGTAGCCGTGCCCGAGCGCATTATCTGCATAAGGTCGCCGACAACCGCAGAGGCGGTAGGACCTGCACCTGCACCTGGACCATAAAACATTACGCTGCTGATAGGCTCGCCGAGCACCTCTACCGCGTTGTAAACTCCGCTTACACCGCCGAGAGGCGATTTTTCGGGAAGCATGAAGGGAGCGACCATAATTTCAAGTTCTCCGTGGGTAACGACGGCTCTGCCGAGCAGCTTTATAGCAAGACCGACGCGTGCCGCGGCGGCAACGTCCGTCTTTCTTATAGCGGTAATTCCCTCGGTGTGAATGTGTGATGTGGGAACGAGCTTGCCCGTTACGAGAGAGGCAAGAATTGCGATTTTTCTTGACGCGTCGGTGCCGAGTATATCGGCGTCGGGGTTGCGTTCGGCATAGCCGCGCGCCTGCGCGTCGGCAAGCGATTCGGCAAATCCGTCACCAAAGCTGAACATTTTAGTAAGTATATAGTTGGTCGTGCCGTTGAGAATTCCGCGCACCTCGGTGATTTTGTTCTGTCTGACACAGCTGATAAGGGGCGAGATGACGGGAATTCCGCCGCCGACTGCCGCCTCAAAGCGATAGCTGACGCCTGCCGCTTCTGCCGCAGCTAAAAATTCGTCGCCGAAATTCGCAACGACCTCCTTGTTTGAGGTGATGACGTTCTTGCCCGCGCGCAGTGCCGCGAGGGTGTATTCGTATGCCGGGTGCGAGCCACCCATAACCTCGATAACGTATTTTACCTCGCTGTCGGAAATAATAACGTCAAAGTCGTGCACGACCCTATCTCCGAAGGGCGAGTCGGGGAAATCACGCAGGTCAAGTATATATTTAACGTTAATTTCATCGCCGCCGAGGGCGAAAACCTCTTTAGAATTTTTGGTAATCAAATCGGCAACGCCGCTGCCGACCACGCCAAAGCCAAGTATAGCAACCTGTGTCATCGTATAGTCTCCTCTTGCTCTTTACAAAGGCGCGGGGTGTCGCATTCCGCGACACCCCGCTGAATCTGTCTAATTATAGCACACAAAAGCCCGCTTGTCAAGCATTCTCAATGCCAAGAGAGGCTTTTTTTGAATCCTCGGAGATATAGTCGAGAGGATTTACCGACGCACCGTCGATTTTAACCTCGAAATGAAGGTGCGCCTCGTCTGCAAGCTCGGTAAGCGAGGTGTCGCCCACCACGCCTATCTTCGCGCCCGACTTCACGCTGTCGCCCTCCTTGACGGCGATACCGTCGGTTGAGAGGTTTGAGTAAACGCTGACAATGCCGCTCTTGTGTGTGATTTCAACCGTCTTTCCAAAATAGGGGTGGCTCCACACCTTCGTAACCTCGCCGTCGGCTGCCGCAAAAACTTCAGTCCCCTCCTCGACGGAGATATCAATTCCCGTGTGAATTCTCCACTCGCCAAGGGTGTCGGAGAATACGGGAATCTGCGTGCTGTGAGTTTTGGTGACCTCTCCTACGACGGGTGAGATGAGGCTGAAGGTCTGCTCCTCGCCGGCACCGTTTCCATCGCCGCTTCCGTCACCGCTGCCGTCGCCCTCGCCGCCGTCAGATACAGGGGGATTCTCGCCTCCGACGTCGGGGGTCTCACCGTCTCTCGAGGCTACCGACACGATACCGACTACAATAGCTGTTATACAGAGTATGGCAATCACAACCGCATATACGACCTTGACCGAGGTGGGCTGGTCGCTGAATTTTACCTTTTTGTCCATTTTCTTTTCCTTTCCTTTTTTCGCGTTGCTGAATGTATTGTTGCCCCTCGTGTGGATTTTATTCGCAGAAAAGGAAAAAAAGCGGATTTTAAC
>JAZOSP010000036.1:0-1105 GCA_045657165.1 Eubacteriales bacterium | reverse complement strand
CAGCCTTACGATAGGAATTGTGTCGAGCACGTTCTCGCGTTCACGAAGTAAGATTGCTTCAAGACGGTCGATAAGCTCTGCAGCCACCTTTTTATCTCCGGCGACGGACAGGCGCTGCTTGGTTATAAAGTGCTGCTTTATACCGATAACCGTTCGACAGCTGTTTCTGATAAATTTAGAAAGAAGAATAAGCCTTTCAAGATTATCGTTTTTAGACTCAATCTTTTCTAATACTGCGATACCCTCGCACATCAACCTCTCAACCGTCTTGGCAGCCTTTAGCTCGTCGAAAATACGCACGCCGGGCAGCGAGTTTCTGCCCTCGTAGTCCATTGTATAAGTACCGAAATAGAAGTTCGCAGAGCCAAAGTGCTGTCGGCTCGGCATCTTTCCGTCGCCGGGGATAGAGGCGGGCAACGCCTTAAGCTCTCCCGACCAGAAGGGATACTGCGGGCCGGTTCTGAAAGCGCCGTACTGGTCCTCGTTTGTGGGAACGTAGTGGGTTATAGCCTCGGAGAAGAGTCTGCACGCCTCTCTCACCGCATCAAGGTTCTCCTCGCCAAAGTCACGTGCGAGAATCTTATCAAGCGTCACCTCAAGCGGCTCAACCTCGGTAAAGAACGCCTGCTTTTCAAGGTCGGTGATAAACGAGGGGTGGAAGCCGTAGTGAATATTTTCAATAAGCGAGCAGAGGCCGAGCTCACGGTGTGCCTTTATCATATTCTTGTATCGCTTAATCCACTGATGCGGCATCGGCTCGTAGGGAACGGGTCCGAAGTCCCAGGTTCTGCCCGAGGAGTTAGAGATAGCCGACATCTTTATACCGCCGTGCTTTTTCGCCGCCATAGCCTCGCTGACAAAATACTTGCCGGGGCCCTCAAAAGAGAGCGAGTAGTCGCAGATATCGAATACCGAGTCACCGTACTTGCGCTTTTCGAACATATCCCAGGTTGCAAGCAGAGTAATTCCGTCGGGCAACTTCTCAATGAGCTTAACTCTGTCCGCCTCGGGCGCAAAGCCCCAGTTGTAGGAGCAGAATACTATCTCTGCATCAGCGCTGTAACGTCTTACCGCATTTTTAACCATTCTGACAAGGTCTGCATAG
>JAZOSP010000035.1:0-53633 GCA_045657165.1 Eubacteriales bacterium | reverse complement strand
AAGCGGTCTTAGGAAGACAATTAGGAAAACCAACTCCTTGGCTCACAGAACGACATGGCTACGATCCGACTTTGATGAAGCTAAATGCGTTGACGACACCGTAGAGATGCCTGTGCAGATTAACGGTAAGGTTAAGACCGTTATAATGCTTTCGAAGGCTGCCTCTAAGGACGAAATTCTTAAAGCTGTTAAGGCTGATGAGAAGATAGCAGCTGCTATAGAGGGCAAGACCGTCGTTAAGGAAATCGTCGTGCCCGGCAAAATCATCAACATTGTTGTTAAGTAAAAACATAAAAAGGGCAAATTCTCTTTGCCCTTTTTCTTAAATAAGGAGTGGAAAATGAAAGCTTGTAAGAACGTATTCAAGATGCTTTTCGGCATAATAGCTCTTATATCCTTACTTTGCGTTTTAGTATCCTGCGGCGGCACCGACTGTACCCACGAGGGTGGCACTGCTACCTGTACCGAAAAGGCGAAATGCGCACTTTGCGGCACGTCGTACGGTGAATTAGATCCCACGTGCCATTCGAGCGGCGATTTTACCTACGTAATAAACACCGCTGATAATACGAAGCACGATAAGAAGCACGCCTGCTGCGGCGCGCTCGTTGAAACCGTAGTACATACCTGGGGCGAGGGTGTTGAAACCGAACCGCCAACAGATGACGATGACGGTCTTATGACCTATACCTGTCAGCTTTGCCCTGCGATAAGGGAGGAGACTATACCGTCCCTCTCCCATACTCACGCGCCGACTCATACTGCCGCGACAGAGCCTGATTGCGACACCGACGGAAATATTGAGTACTGGGACTGCGAGGGCTGCGATAAGTACTTTAGCGATGCCGATTGCACCGATATGATACTGCGCGATGCCACCGTTATCCCCGCGTCGCACAGCCTTGTATCAACCAGCACCACCGCTACCTGTACCGAGTCGGGTAAGACTGTATACGATTGCGAAAATTGCGATTACGCCTTAACCGTTGAGACCACGCCCGCGCTCGGCCATACCGTTTCCGTACTTAACGTCAAGTCTATAACAAAGGTTGACGGCGAGAGCTGTAAATACGACGTCCTTTACAGCGGTAGCTGCTCAAAGTGCGGCGATAGCGCAGAAGAAACCGTTCGCGAAACGAGGCATACTTACACGGCATCTATAAAGACCGACGCTACCTGTCAGAGCGCGGGTGTTAAGGTCTATACCTGCGTAAACGGCTGTCAGGGTGCTTCCTACGAGGGAGGTTATTCCGACCCGTATGCGCACACTTGGGTGGTAGACGGAGCCCCCATCGGTGAATGTCAGCCCTATAAGTGCAACAATAACGGCTGTACGGAGCATAAGAGTGTTGTCGTTCTTGCCGACGGTAAGATTGATAAATCGGATATCCTTGCAAACGAGCTTAAGGTCGGCAACGTATCGCTCACCCTTGACTTCACGTTGGTTTCCAAGCTTTCCGACGGTGAGGTTGCCATAGGCGCCGAGGCTCTGTCGGGAGATAGCAAGGCGGCTGTTCTTAACAAGCTTTCGTCAGCGGAGCAGACGGCTCTTAACGGAAAAAATATATACGATTTCACCTTAATGCAGGGAAGCACCGTTATCAGTGATTTTGACGGCGGTAAGGCAAAAATTACCGTTCCTTATACGCTTGCGAGCGGCGAGGACCCCGACTGCATCGTCGTGTGGTTTATCGCGGACGACGGCAAGGTCACGGTGAAGGAGGCTGAATATTGGGGCGGCTTCGTTACCTTTGAGGCGACTCATTTTTCAAATTATGCATTCACCTCTGCAAACCCTGATGAAGCCTGCCTTGCCAACGGTCACAACTACGTCGCACAAGAGGGCGGCAGAGTAGAGGCTACCTGCGACACCATAGGCTATACCACGAAAATTTGTACGCGCTGCAAGGACACCTACGTAGCAGACGTCGTTTATGAGCTTGGACATAAGTTTACTGCAGCACCCACGGTGGTTGCCCCCACGTGTGATAAATACGGCAGGTACGTTTATACCTGTCAGGTGTCGGGCTGCGGACACGTTCAGGAGGTGCCGATTAAGCCTACTCACGACTATAAGTTCTACGATGAAAAATCCGCAACCTGCTGTGAGGACGGCTATTATAGGTTAAAATGCTCGGTTTGCCAGGATATAAAGACCACGGTGTATGAAAAGGACCCCTTCCTACATCAGTGCAAAAACGAGTATGAGCTTGTCGATGGCGGCACGTCCTGCTCCGACGGAGTAATAGAGTATCGTAGATGTCAGGTATCAGGCTGCGACTACGAGGAGGTCTCCCGTACGTTTGCTTATCACGAGGAGGTCAAGGTTTACGATGATGAGGGCAACTACATAGAGCCCGAATGGGTCACCGTTGACCTTGCCGATTATATCGACCTAACCTCACTCGGTTACCCCTCTGATGGCACGCTTGAGATAAGAGCGAGAAAAACCGCCTGCGTTTGCGAAAACGTTTATTCGTGCGTTGAGGTTTTTGATAGCAACGGAAGCTACAGCAGAAGCTTTGATTCTTATTATGAGGGCAGCGAGCAAATAGAGTTAACTAACGGTATGCCTGCGGAATGGGGCGGCTTTAGTATTATCATCTATTTCCGCACCGTAGCGGAGGGCGGTGACAGTCCCTGCTATGAGAAAAAGACCCTTGAAGTTCTCATAGATTACGACGCCGCTACCGATACGGCTGAAAATACCCTGAGCTTCACGCTCTCTGACGGATATAATCATAAGAACACCTATAACACCTATCTTCTCGCGCCGGGCTCCGAGCTTTGCGAGGACGGTCTTATCTGCACCTGGAACTGCCGTGACTGCGATACCGAAATCGATAGGTGGAACGATGGGCTCTTAGGCTCAAACCAGCATAGATACAATGATATTTATCCCACATATGATCTCTCGCGCTACTCTGATAGCGGTCACAAGACCTATATCATAGAGCGCCGCTGCGCCTGCGGTATGAGTAAGCTCGAGGTTAAGACGGGCTCAACAAGCGCGACAAAGTGCGTATTCAAATCCGAGACAACGACAAATTCAAACGGTATCGTTACCACGATATATACCTGTGACTGCGGCATAATATACCGTCAGGATACAAGCAACAACGTAAAGGTAAACGACTGTACCTACCGTAGCTCACAGAAGATATATTATAACTACGACGAGGAAACTGAAGTCTTTATGAGTGCGACGGTCAGCACTCACATAGATTCCTTCTCTCACAGCTATAAAAACCATAAGGAATACACCTACACTAACGGCTGCTACGTTGAGTACGTTGCGACTTTAAGGTGTGATTGCGGCGCGCTTTATCCGAATTATGAGCAGTCTTACAGTAGATATCAGCACGAGGTTGAAAGCACATTTACCTTGGATTCAATGCACAATGCGACGGTTTATTACAGCTGCGAGAGCTGTAATTGGAATGCCGTGGCGATTGACGATGAAGATGGCACAAGGCATTACTTTTATGAGGAAATATACAACACACAAACGGGTGTCAAGACTGTTGAAACCTCGGTTTACAAGTATTTCTGGGGAACACCGAATAGAATTCTCTATAAGCAGGAGTTTTACGATATTTCCACGGGCGAGCTTATCTCTTGGGTGCATACGGCATCTATCTACACGCTTGGCACGGACAGAGGCTGCTACGAGGTGAGGTGCATTACAAGCTCCGACGGAGAGCTTGAGGTCGAGGAGCTTTGCATATGCAACACCTGGGACTACATTTACAAGGAGCCCACCTGCACGCAGTTTGGTGAGGAGGGTTATCTCTGCACCGATTGCGGTAACGGCGCGATACGCGAGCTTTATCCTAACGGACACTGGTGGATGTATAATGATGAAAACTCCTTCATCTGCGACGCCTGCGGCGTAACCTCCGACAGTGATAAGATGTGCGCGGTTGAGCTTGAAATTCTTGAGAATGATGATGGCTTTGTAATAGGCTATCATAACCGCAACGCGGGCATAGATTTCGGCAGAGTTGACGGTACTGTTAAGCTCGAGGTAGTAACCGCAAATGCTACCCTTGAGGCAAATGTTACTTATACCGATGACGGCAAATCAACCTTCACCGTTACAGTCTCCGACATCAATACGGCGCTTGCGGCGCTCGACCTTCCCGAGGGTGCTGAGTACGAGGTTTGGCTTTCTGTAGATTCGGGTATGTACGACGGCTCTGTAACTCGCATAGTTCTTTTCTCGTCGGCAAATTAAATTAACATTCTCTTGGCAGGACCTGACAATAATCGGGTCCTGTCTTATTTCTTAAAAATAAAGGTAAAATATTTCAAAAAGGTATTGACAAACGGTAAGTTTTGTGGTATCATATAATGGCTTTTGAAGCAATGCGAGTGTAGTTCAATGGTAGAATTCCAGCCTTCCAAGCTGGTCGCGTGGGTTCGATTCCCATCACTCGCTCCATACGTACGCGCCCTTAGCTCAGTGGATAGAGTGCCCGGCTACGAACCGGTAGGTCGAAGGTTCGAATCCTCCAGGGCGCGCCATAAAAATACAGGTACACAGCCGTGTACCTGTATTTTTATTACGTGCTCTTTGATTCCGAACCTTTGCACGAAGTGCAGAAGGTTCGCATACCGCTTGCGGTATCTGGCGGCGCGCGGAGATAATACAATGCCGTAGCACTTAACATAGCGAAAAATCAAAATTATACCCCGCGCAGCCATACCCTCCAGGGCGCAAGTTACGGTTCACAAGCCGTGTACTTGTATTTTTATTACGCGCCCTTTGATTCCGAGCCTTTCGCATGAAGTGCGGATGGTTCTGTCATCCTAAACCCGTAAAGGCAAACCAAATAATTATTATGCTGAATATAAGTGCTATAACTACGCGGGCGAGCACACTCAGGTATTCGTATTTCAGAACCTCGCGGAATTGCTTTTCTGTCATACCGGACGCCATGTATATTCTTAAGGAGCCGCGCCTCAGTGCATTCTGAATTTTTATCATATTGACAAGCTGTATTATTCCCACCGAAAAGAGTATCAAAAAGCCGATGGTAAAGAATAGCATAATGTTATCTACGGCTCTGATTGTAATGGCTGAGGTGTCAACGCCGTCATAGGGATTTGTGTCCACCACTACGGATTCGGCAGCGATATTGTGGAAGAAAAGAATAGCGATAACAGGGTAGAGCGCGGTTGCTGCAAATATGGCGGCTATTCTACCGTAGGCTTGAGCGTGGTAGTCCACGCTCTTTTTAGCAAGACGCTTCGTTATCGGCATATTCCTAAAGGTGTATGAGCTTCTGTACGTATGTCGCTCGGTAGCCTCGCGCTTGTTAAAGCGCCTGACGCTTGAAATGACGGAGGCTCGTCGCCTCTCGAGTGCAAGTAGGGAAAATGCGCAGATGAGGGCCATACCGATGATAAACAAGGCAGAAGTGATTCCTATAGCAGTTTCTGGATAAAAATATAGCGTACCCGAGGTAGCGAAGCCTCTTATAAGGCTGCTTGCCGCGCTTCTCGCGGGAAGTATACCGCATAGCACTCCCAAAATCATTGGTAACGAGTAGAGCGTAACTGCCTCAAGCAACAGTATCCCCCTCTTTTGCGCTGAGCTCGCGCCTATGCACGTAAGCACTGCGAGCGTTTGTCGCTTTTCCTCCCTTTGAGCGCTAGAGTAAACATACACTGATACGAGCGTGGTGAGGATAATGAAAATCATTAGTATAGTAAGCTCGCCAATAACACGCTTCTCTATGAAATCTATAACCGTACCGGGTGCAAATGAAGAGTTTGTGTTTATAAAAGAGGTTAGCTCATATGAAAATTGGCAGATAAAGGATATCATAGACATTGAAACAAGAATAGAAATAGCGTAATATACGTACCTCTTGAAATTCTTCCGTACCCCGGACAGTGAAATCTTTAGCAGTACCCGCACAGCTCTATCTCCTATCGTCCGATACGACTTTGCCACACTCCAGCCTGATGACTCGCTTAGCGGTAGCGGCTACGGTGCGACTGTGTGTCACTACTATCACGGTTATACCGTGCTTTTCATTAAGCTCGTAGAGCAGTCGCAGAATTTCGTCACCGTTTCTTTCGTCAAGATTGCCGGTGGGCTCGTCTGCCAAAATAAGCGACGGATTTCCATACAGTGCGCGGGCTATTGCCACGCGCTGTTGCTGACCTCCCGAGAGAGCAGTGGGGAAATCAAGCTCTCTTCTGGAAAGTCCGACGGTTTCGATAATTTTTGCGAGGCGTTCCTCGTCAATCCTTCGCTTATCAAGCTCTGTGGGAAGGGTAATATTATCTCGCATATTCAGCTCGGGAACGAGATTATAAAACTGATATATAACGCCTATTTTCTGTCTGCGGAGCTTCGCAGCCTCGTTTTGAGATAGTCTCGTGATAACGGTGCCGTCAATGCTGACCGTTCCGCTGTCCGGCGTATCAAGGCCTGAAAGCATATTCAGAAGTGTCGTTTTCCCGGAGCCTGACTCACCGATTATCGCCACAAAGTCTCCTGTAGCAATATTCAGCGTCACGTTGTCGAGCGCTATTATATCATTTTGCAAAGCCGTATATTTCTTTGAAAGCCCATTTATGTTAATCATATCGGAACCTACCGTCTTATTTTTTATAGTATAGCATAACACTGCGTTCAAAGTCAATCATTTGAGGTAATTGTTTACATATCTGCCGAGTCTACTTGACACCGCAGGCAAAATATACTATAATTATTGTATCATCTTTTTGGAGAATACAATGGCATTTACTTTCGTTCCGGAATATATATTCGACACATTTGATATGGCGAGCGCGGAATTCCTTTTGTCTATCGGGGTGCGTGGGGTGATACTTGATGTTGACAACACACTTGAGCCGTATGAGCACCCGACACCGGGGGCACACGTGATAAGATGGCTTGATTCGCTGAGAGAGCACGGTATCAAAACCGCTATCGTTTCAAACAATAACAGAGCTCGCGTTGAGCTTTTTAACAAAGAGATTGGTATGCCTGCGTACTCTAAAGCAGGGAAGCCGTTTAAGAAAAATCTCCTTCGCGCTATGCGCGATATGGGAACGGGCAAAGGCGATACGATACTTATGGGCGACCAGATTTTTACTGACGTATGGGCAGCACACAACGCGGGAGTTCGTGCAATTCTCGTACCACCTATCAACGATAAGCGGGATTTGTTCACTCGATTCAAAAGGCTGCTCGAGCGCCCGATTTTAAGGAAATACGCTAAATTGGCAAAGCTAAAGGATACTGAAGAAAGAGAGAAAATATGAAAGCATTTTTTGGTCCCGGCGGAAACAGCAATGCGTTCAAAGCAGCGGGGGGAAAATCAACGCTTGAAGCGCCCGCTTGGGTAAAATCAATAGGGCTTGACGCCTACGAATACGAGGCAGGCAACGGCTTGTCTGCGTCACAGACAATGCTTATGGCAGTTGGCAGGGAAGCCAAGGAGCATAACATAAAGATGTCCTACCACACCCCGTATTTCATTTCTCTCTCCGGCATTGAGGAGGAAAAGCGCCTTAAGAGCATAGGCTACATAAGGCAGAGCCTTGACGCAGCGAGGCTGCTTGGAGCGAAAACCATTGTTGTTCACACAGGCTCAGCCGCCAAAATTTCACGTGATGAGGCTATGCGCCTTGCGGCAGATACACTCGTGCGTACTCTTTCCGAGGTTGATACCTACGGCATAAAAATAGGCCTTGAAACGATGGGTAAGATAAATCAGCTTGGCACGCTTGAAGAGGTGCTCGAGCTTTGCAGAATCGATTCCGCATTTGTTCCCGTCGTGGATTTTGGACATCTTAATGCAAGAGATTTGGGTCGAGTTTTTGAAACTGCCGACCATTATATGCGCGTTTTTGATAAAATCGACCGTGCTATGGGTGCGGATATTGCTGAAAATCTACACTGCCATTTCTCAAAAATCGAGTGGACTGGCTCAGGCGAGAAAAAGCACCTGACGTTTGAGGATACGGTGTATGGCCCGAATTTCGAGCCTCTTGTAGATACGATAATAAAGAATCACCTTAGTCCAACGATTATTTGTGAATCTGCAGGTACTCAGTCTGATGACGCACTGGCAATGAAAAAATACTATATGGAGAAAGTTAGATGACAAAGCTTGAAAAACTAAGAGCCGAACTGAAAAGGTTAAACCTTGATACACTCCTCGTTCTCGACGAGCTCAATCAGCACTATCTGTCGGATTTTGCTTTTACCGACGGCTTCCTTGTAATATCGCAGGATAAGGCATACCTTGTTACCGATTTCAGATATTATGAGATGGCGCTTAACTCTGCAGACAGGGAATTTGAGGTGGTTATGCCCGAGAACAGAGGGAATTTTCTTGAGAAATTCTTCTCCGACTCGGGGGCTAAAACTGTGGGATTTGAAGGCGGCACACTCTCATATTCGGCGTACAAGGCGTACTCCGACCGTCACGTAAGCGTTGAGTTTGTTGACGTTGGAGATATGTTGGAGCTGCTCCGTCAGCTGAAAACTCCCGAAGAGATACGAAAAATGCAAGCAGCACAGGATATTGCCGACAAGGCGTATGCGCACGTGCTCGGTATGCTGAGGGCCGATATGACCGAGCTAGACGTTGCGGTTGAACTTGAATATGCTATGCGTAAGGCAGGTGCGGAATCGGTTTCCTTTGATACTATTGCTGTTTCCGGCGACGCCTCGGCGCTTCCTCACGGCACGCCGCGAAACGTTAAGCTGAAGCGTGGCTTCCTCACTATGGACTTCGGCGCGAAATACCAGGGCTACTGCTCGGATATGACAAGAACGGTCGTAATCGGCAGAGCCGACGACGAGATGAAAAAGCTATACAATACGGTTCTCAAGGCGCAGCTCGCGGCTATCGGTTATCTACGCGAGGGGGCTGACGCCGGTGAGGCTGATAAGATAGCGCGTGATATTATAGACTCTGTGCCCGAATATAAGGGCGCTTTCGGTCACTCGCTCGGTCACTCCGTTGGACTTTTTATTCATGAGTCGCCGAGGCTTTCCTCTCGCTCGTTTGGCAGAGCACTGCGCTCAGGTGAGATTCTTACCGTTGAGCCGGGCATATATCTCTTTGGGAAATACGGCTGCCGTATCGAGGATATGGTGCTTATTGAGAAAGATGGAGTATATAATTTCACTCATTCTCCCAAGGATTTAGTTGAAATTCTCTGATTTTACGAGATTTTTGAAAATATTTTCACTTTCCTATTGCAAAATCGTCAAAATTATAGTAAAATATCTGTGTACACTATGGGCATACCGCGCGTGTCGCGCGATTCGCATGGTTGTGGCGGACCGATTGCCCCAAGAAAATTCTTAATTCGCCAAGAAAAGGAAACTGTAATATGTTAACAGCAGGTGATTTCAAAAACGGTGTTACCTTCGAGATGGAGGGTAAGGTTTATCAGGTAATCGAGTTCCAACACGTAAAGCCCGGTAAGGGCGCTGCGTTCGTTAGAACCAAGTACAGAGACGTTGTTACCGGTGCTATCCGCGAGGCGTCCTTCAACCCCACCGCAAAGTTTGAGAATGCCGTTATCGAGCGTAAGGACCTTGAGTACCTTTACAACGACGGCGAGCTTTATTATTTTATGGACCAGGAGTCCTACGAGCAGATTCCCCTCAACGCAGACAAGCTCGGCGACAATTTCAAGTTTGTCAAGGAAAATACCGTTTGCCGTATTTCCTCTTGGAAGGGCAACGTATTCTCAGTTGAGCCTCCCACATTCGTTGAGCTTGCGGTTACTGAAACCGAGCCCGGCGTTCGCGGTGATACCGCTACCAACGTTACGAAGGAAGCAGTCCTTGAGACCGGTGCGGTTGTAAAGGTTCCGATCTTCATCAACGAGGGCGACGTGCTCAAGATTGATACCAGAACCGGTGAGTATCTCGAAAGAGCTTAAATAACGAAATGCTCTCCGCAACCTAGGGGAGCATTTTTACCAAATAATAAGGAGAATTAAAATGGGAATTACAGAAAATGCAGCATATCTTAAGGGACTCTTTGACGGATATGAAATTGACAAGACCACAAAAGAGGGCAAGATTATCAGCGAAATGCTGACTCTTATGGCTGATATGGCAGATAAGATTGCAGCGCTTGAAGCTGACAATAAGGAGCTTCACGAGTACGTTGAGGAGCTTGACCACGACCTCGGTGAGGTTGAGGAGGACGTATATTTCACCGATGACGACGAGGAATACGAGGACGATGACGACTACGAGTACGACGATGATTCCGAGTACTATGAGATTGAGTGTCCTGCTTGCGGCGAGAAGGTTTGCTTCGACGACTCGCTCGACCCCGAGGATATCGTTTGCCCCGCTTGCGGTGAAAAAATAGGCGACGTTGAGCTTTGCGACGGCGATTGCGAGGCTTGCGACGCGGCTGTTTGCGAGGAAGAATAATTTTTTAAGAATATTTGAGGAATTTGAGGATATTTCTTAAATTACTATTGACAAATAATACGTGCAGTGTTATAATATTATGACGCTTATTGATAGGCTCATAAAGTGCCGGCTTTTTTATGTCGAACGCCTATGATAGCGATTTTACACGAAAGTGAGGTGCTTTTTCATGTTCGCTATTTTCGTAACGGGTGGAAAGCAGTACAAGGTTGCCGAGGGTGACGTTATCTTCGTAGAGAAGCTTGGCGTCGCTGAAGGCGAGAAGGTTACTTTTGACAAGGTTCTCTGCGTTAACGGCGAGACCCTTTCCGTAGGTACTCCTTATGTAGCAGGTGCAACTGTTGTTGCAAGCGTTGTTAAGAACGGCAAGTCCAAGAAGATCGACGTTATCAAGTACAAGTCCAAGAAGAACGAAAAGAAGAAGATCGGTCATCGTCAGGACTATACCAAGATTCAGATCGAAAAAATCGAGGGTTAATCCGCGATATGACAACAATCATCTTTTATAAGACCAACGGGTTTTATTACGGCTTTGAGGAGCAGGGACATACAGGCTACGGTGAATCCGGAGACGACGTGCTCTGCGCGGCTCTATCCAGCATGACAATGCTGATAATCAACGCTATTGAGGTTTCTTATGCCTGCGACGTTGATTATAAAATAGATGAGAAGACCACCGATATCCGTCTTATAGTAAAATCCGCACTTCCTAAATACGAAAAGGATGAAAAGAAGCAGTACGCTGCTTCGGGTCTTATACAGGCTTATTTCTTCCAGCTTATGGATCTTGTCGAGGAATACTACGAGTATCTTGACGTGAAAGAGGTTGAGCGTGAGATTTAAGCACACTGCAGGCTTAAGGCCACGAATAAATATGGAGGTACACGAAATGTTAAAGCTCAGTTTACAATTCTTCGCTCATAAAAAGGGCGTTGGTTCCACCAAGAACGGCCGTGATTCCGAGTCCAAGCGTCTTGGAGTTAAAAAGGCTGACGGTCAGGCTGTTATTGCGGGCAATATCCTTGTAAGACAGCGCGGAACCAAGATTCATCCCGGTATGAACGTTGGTATCGGCTCTGACGATACTCTCTTTGCGCTCGTTGACGGTACTGTTAAGTTCGAGCATATTACCGGCGGTAAGAAGCAGGTTAGCGTTTACGCTGACTAATATTTATCAAAAAAGAGTAGTTTCGTCTGCTCTTTTTTGTTTTAATTAGATTTAAGGAGATAAAAATGGCTATTCTCGTTACGGGAGGAACCGGCTATATAGGTTCTCATACTGTGGTAGAGCTTCTCAAAAGAGGCGAACGCGTTATTATAGTTGACAATCTTTCTAACAGTAAGCTTTGCGTGCTTGACAGAATTGAAAAAATCACGGGCAAGCGCCCCGAATTTATTAAATGCGATCTTCTTGATTATAATACCCTTGACAGTGTTTTCTCTCTGAATCCCGACATTGATTCCGTAATCCATTTTGCGGGGCTAAAGGCGGTGGGCGAATCCTGCTCGCTTCCTCTTAGGTATTATCACAACAATCTGACAGGTACCTTTAATCTTCTTGAATGTATGCTGAAGCACAAGGTTCACCGTATAGTTTTCAGCTCATCTGCTACGGTTTACGGTCTTCCAAAGTCGGTTCCAATCAAGGAGGACTTTCCTCTCTCTACAACCAATCCTTACGGCGAAACAAAGCTCATGATTGAAAGAATTCTTAAGGATACGGCTCTTGCGAACCCTGATCTTTCTGTGTGTGTTCTTCGATATTTTAATCCTATCGGCGCGCACGAAAGCGGTCTTATCGGTGAGGACCCGCGCGGTATACCGAATAATCTTCTTCCGTATATCGCAAAGGTTGCGGCAGGGAAGCTTGAGTGCCTTAGTGTCTTTGGCAACGATTATGATACACCGGACGGGACGGGAGTGCGCGACTACATTCACGTCATAGACCTCGCTCTCGCTCATCTTAATGCTATTGATTATACCGCCACCATGAAGGGCATTGACTACATTAACGTCGGCACGGGCAACGGATATTCCGTGCTTGATATTGTCAAAGCCTTTGGCGAAGTGTGGGGCACACCTATCAAATACAAAATTGCACCGCGTCGTCCCGGCGATATTGCCGAGTGCTATGCAGACCCCACTAAAGCATACGTGGTGCTTGGCTGGCGCGCCGAGCGCGACCTTAAAAAAATGTGCGAGGATTCGGCCAGATGGCAGAGAATGAATCCCGACGGTTATCCCGATGACTAACATAAAAAAGGCTGCATAGCGGCAGCCTTTTTTAACGCAGGAGTGTGCTATGAAAAAAATCTCGGATAAGAAATTCTTCTTGCTCGATATGGACGGTACGATTTATCTTGACAGTGTCCTCTTTGACGGCACCACCGATTTTTTAAGAGAGGTAAAGCGCCGTGGCGGTAGATATTTATTTTTAACCAATAACTCCTCAAAGAGTGCCGACGCTTACGTGGAGAAGCTTAAAACAATCGGAATCCCCGCAGAACGAGACGATTTCTTAACCTCAACGTACGCTACAATTCTCTATATTAAAAATAAATTCCCGGGCAGAAAATTCTATTCGTTTGGAACAACCTCCTTTACCTCGGAACTTCGTGAGGCTGGAATAGACGTGGCGACTGAGCTTGAGGACGATATTTTCGGCATAGTTATGGGCAACGACAATGAGCTTACCTTCAAAAAGCTCGAGGACGCTTGCAAGCTTCTTCTTCGAGACGTCGAGTATATTGCGACAAATCCCGATTGGGTTTGCCCGACTGCATTTGGCTACGTTCCCGATTGCGGATCGGTAGCCGAAATGCTCTGGCGAGCAACCGGTAAACGCCCGCATTTTATCGGCAAGCCCCGTCCTGAAATGCTCCTTCTTGCTATGGAGAAGTACGGCTATAAAAAGGAAGAAACCGTTATGATAGGCGACAGAGTCTACACCGATATTGCCTCTGGTTATAATGCAGGGGTTGATACTATACTCGTTCTCTCGGGCGAAAGCACTTTAGAAGACGTCGACTCGAGCGACACTAAGCCCACCTACGTTATGAAAAATATCAGAGAAGTATATAACGCAATTACAGAATGATAAAGGAATAGCATAAAGTGATTTCAGTTAACAATCTTTCATTTCAGTTTGGCGGTCAGCTCCTTTTCAAGGACGTTGACCTGAAATTTACCCCCGGCAACTGCTATGGTATAATCGGTGCTAACGGGGCGGGAAAATCCACGTTTCTACGTATTCTTTGCGGCGAGCTTGAACCTACGCGCGGCGAGGTCTCGATTCCCGATACGGTCAGAATGTCGGTTCTAAAGCAAGACCACTTCGCCTTTGATAAGTATACCGTTCTTGATACGGTTATAATGGGCAATAGACGTCTTTACGACATAATGCGCGAAAAGGACGAGCTGTATGCCAAGGCAGATTTCACAGACGAGGACGGAATACGCGCCTCGGAGCTTGAGGGCGAGTTTGCCGAGCTTAACGGCTGGGAGGCAGAGTCCGACGCTTCGAAGCTCATTCAAGGGCTCGGTCTCACCGATGATTATTTGTATATGCAAATGTCCACTCTTAAAGAAAGCGAAAAGGTCAAGGTGCTTTTGGCGCAAGCGCTTTTTGGAAACCCCGATATAATTTTACTTGACGAGCCCACAAACGGCCTTGATATAGACGCGGTGCTCTGGCTTGAGAATTTTCTTTCAGACTACTTCGGCACTGTGCTCGTCGTATCTCACGACCGTCATTTCTTAAATGACGTATGCACGAATATCGTAGATATTGATTACTCGGGAATAAAAATGTACGTTGGTAACTATGAGTTTTGGTATGAGTCAAGCCAGTTAATTCAGCGTATGATAAAAATGCAGAACAAGCGCAACGAGGAGAAAATTGCAGAGCTGCAAAGCTTTATTCAGCGCTTCTCGGCTAACAAATCAAAATCGCGGCAGGCAACCTCGCGCCGTAAGCTGCTTGATAAGCTCACGGTTGAGGAGCTGCCCGCTTCGTCCCGCCGTTATCCATTTATCGGCTTTGATATGGACAGAGAGCCGGGCAAGGAAATCTTGCACGTTGAGGGGCTTACAAAGGCTCTTGGCGGCAATACGCTTTTCAAAAACCTGTCGTTTCATGTATACAAGGACGATAAAATCGCATTTCTCGGTAACGAGCTTGCTATAAGCACGCTTTTTAATATCCTGAACGGCGAGGATACGGCGGATTCGGGCGAATTTAAGTTCGGAGTATCAATTTCCACCTCTTATTTTCCACACGATAACAGCAGATATTTTGAGGGGCACAGTGAGTCTATACTCGATTGGATGAGGCAGTATTCAAAGGATCAAACCGAGACCTATCTGCGAGGCTTCCTCGGCAAAATGCTTTTCTCAAACGAGGCTGTGTTCAAGCCTGTTAACGTGCTTTCGGGCGGCGAGAAGGTACGGTGTATGTTCTCGCGAATGATGATGTTCGGTTCAAATATGTTGATAATCGACCAGCCCACCGACCATCTCGACCTTGAATCAATTACTGCGGTTAACCATGGTATGCAGAATTTTAAGGGCAATATTCTTTTCTCCTCGCACGACTATGAAATACTGAACACTGTTGCCAACAGAATAATTGAGATAACTCCTGAAGGTTTCATTGACAGGCGCGGTAGCTATGAGGAATATCTTGAATATAAAAAGCAGATATAAAAAATTTCCACCGAGACGTTCGGTGGAAATTTTTTACATTGTGGGAATGGCTGCCGGTCCGAAAAGCGTAACCATAAGCGCGTACATCAAAGGAATTGAGAGCACGCATAGCGTATGTGATATCATGGTCATACTTGCCCCGGTTTCGGGATTGCCGCCGTAAGCCTCGGGGAACACGACTGTGTTAAGACCGAGAGGCGCGCCCACAGAGAAATAGCAAAGGAATAGAACCGTGTTGCCTATTGTGAGTCCGAACAGTGCGTTTGCCGCTTCCTTAAGACCGAATACAAATGCCACGATTATAGCGGGAATCACTATAAGCCTTAGTAGTGTTGCAATGTAAACCTTTGTCTTTTTGAGCATTCCTCTCACGCTGTAATTTGCAATAGTAAAGCCCGCAAGAAGCATAGCAACGGGACCCATACAGGATTTAAGGGCGTCAAGAGCTTTTTTGATAAATTCAAGACCGCACTCATCCATAAGTATAGGGTCATGAATATAATGGCCGAGACCCGAGAGTCCGACCGCCATACCGAGAAGCATAGCAATCGTTGGAGCGTTGAGAATTTTCTTTAGAGGATTATCACGTTTCTCACCGCTGGGTACAAGAACACTGATACCCCAAGTGTATATAAGAATTGTGATAGGAAGGCAGTAGAGCTTATAGTATGAAAGCATTTGGTCGCCAAAAAGTGCCTGAACAACGGGGTCGCCGATATATCCGCTGTTGGCAAAGGCAAGCGCGTAGGCGAATACGCCGCGCTCAGGGGATTTTGTTCTTACAAATACCCTTGATAGCGGGATTGCAATTCCAAGTGCCAGCGCAACTGCGCCGCAGGATAAAAGAATGTTAGTTGCGTGGTTACCGAGACTGCTTACCGTGCAGAATTGCGACATAGTGGAAAAGCTGAGAGCAGGGCAGAAGACATAGGTTTCAAGCTTTGCCATCACCTTGCCGGCGTTGCTTGGCAAAATTTTTGTTTTTCCTAAAATGAATCCAACCGCTATGCACGTAAAGAGTGTGAGCATTGGAGTTAGAGTCGCCAAAAAGGTTTCAAGCATATGTAAACTTCCTTTTTATGTATGGGGGGAAAGTCTATGGCACACCAACGTTACCATCGGTATGCCATAAAAAATTATCAGATAGAGCCTACGATGTAGGGAGCCATATCAGCTCTCTCCTGAGCCACTCTTTCGGCTTCAGCGGCTTCTTCAGCCTCTCTTGCAGCCTTCTCCGCAGCGCGAGCTTCAGCGGCAGCAGCTTTTTCAGCAGCCTCAGTGATAGCGCGGATAGAAAGCGCGAGCTTCCTGTTCTCGTTATCAATTTCGGTTATCATAACGTCAACAACGTCACCAACCTTGAGTACGTCAGCGGGGGAGTTGATTCTCTGGGTAGAAATTCTTGAAATGTGGATAAGACCGTCAACGTCCTCGTAAACCTCGGCGAAAGCACCGAAGGGCATAAGAGAAACTATCTTCGCGGATACAATGTCACCCTCCTTGTATTCCTGGGTAAACTTGTACCAAGAGTCCATATCCTGAGTCTTGTAACCAAGAGAAATTCTTCTCTTTTCGGTATCAAGCTCCTTGACGAATACCTCGATCTCCTGACCTACGGAAACAACCTGCGAGGGGTGTTTGATTCTCTTCCAGGAGAGCTCGGTGTTGTGAACCATACCGTCAACACCGCCGATGTCTACGAATGCGCCGTAGCTTGTGAGATTCTTAACAGTGCCGTTAAAGTGCTGACCAACCTCAAGCGTAGACCAAACAGCATCCTCCTTGGCACGTCTTTCTGCATCAAGAATTGCCTTGATAGAGCCGAGTGCTCTCTTCTTTGCCGTGTCGAACTCAAGGAGCTTAACACGCTGCTCGGTGCCGACGAGTGCGGAAAGGTCACCGCCTCTTGCCACACCGGTCTGCGATGAGGGAATGAATACAGTGTTGCCCTCGGTGGAGAGAAGAACTCCGCCCTTTACGACTGTAACAACCTTGCCCGTAAGAACTGTGCCGTTATCAAAGGCGTCCTTGAGAATTACCCAGCTGTTATCTGCGTCAACTCTCTTTTTGGACACGGTAGCAAGACCCTTGCCGTCCTCGACTCTGATGACGAAGACCTCAACCTCATCTCCTACCTTGAACATCTCGGAGAGCTTTGCGGTAGGGTCGTCGGTAATCTGCTCTTTGGTGAGCACGCCGGTGAACTTTGCACCGAGGTCGAGCTTTATCTCGTTCTCGCCGATTGTGAACACGGTACCGGTAACTGTTTCTCCTGTATGTAAAGTTTTGAGTGAGCCTTCCAGCATTTGACTAAAGTTTTCCATTGCTTTAACAACCTCCAAAATTATACCGTCCGGGGTGGAAGCACCGGCGGTTATTCCTGCGCTTTTTGCGCTGTCAGGAAAATCAGCTACTAATTCGTCTGCCGACTCTATCCAAAGGGTTCGGGGGCACTCGCTTTTACATAACTCGTAGAGCTTATGCGTGTTCGAGCTTTCCCGTCCGCCAATGACTATCATCGCTTCGGATTCTCTTGCGAGCTTAATTGCTTCGTTTTGACGATTTTCAGTGACATTACATATTGTATCAAAAAAAATGGCGTTTGTATATAGTTTTTCTAAATTTTTTTTAATTTTTTGAAATTGTAACAAATTTTGCGTTGTTTGAGAGCATAAAATGGGTATTTTGCCATTAAAATCCACATCGAGAAGCTCGTCGGGGGATGAAATAATCATCTTATCGCCGCGTGCGTGACTGATTATGCCTTGGGATTCGGGGTGAGACTTCGAGCCAAAGAGAATGAAAAAGGTATCATCCCCTGTGTTGTCAGCCGCAATTTTGTGTATTTTTTTCACGTACGGACAGGTCATATCCACCACGGAAAAGCGATCGTAGCGGCACTCGTATTCCGCAAGAGCCTCCAACACGTTTTTTTGAATTCCGTGGGTTCTTATGACGAGCGTGATTTTTTTGTCTCTGTTTTCTTTAATTAAATTTTCAACCTCAGAAAATTCGACGGTTAAAACGCCGCTTTGCCTTAACTCCTCGATGTAAATGCGATTGTGAATAAGATTACCGAGCGTGACAATCAAATCCCCATCGCCACGCTTGCGAATCAGTTGCTTAACTGCCTCGTCGGCACGTCTGACACCGGGGCAAAATCCCGCGTTTTCGGATAGCGTTATTTTCAAAATTCGCTCCTTATTTTTTCTTTTTCTTTCTTTTCTTAGTTATCTTGTCCTTTTCTGGGTCATATGCAGGAAGAGCATTGAAGCTGCCAAGCTTAATGACCTCTGCGAATATCTTCTCGGTTGCAGCCGTATATTCCTCTCTGCCGCCATCGGTGAAGCCAAGCTCGGAATATTTTATAGGCTTGCCGAAAATGACCTCGACACGGCGCAAAAATCCGTAGCGTGCGCCCTTGACGTTGATACAAACGGGTACGACGTCGCATTTTGAATGGTAGGCAATAAGAGCAGCACCGCTGTGCAGCTTCGTAGTCGCGGGGTCAACGCCCGGGTATCTATGTCCCTGCGGGAATATTGATAGCACCTTGCCTTCCTCTGCCGCCTCAACCGACGAGCGTATAGCGGAAATATCAGCACTGCCTCTGTCTACCCTTATTGCTCCCAGCGCTTTGACAATCCTGCCAAGGATTGGAATTTCAAACAGCTCCTTTTTGGCGACGAAGGTGAGCTGGCGCGGGCACACCGCCCCGATAGAGATAACGTCAACAGCGCCTATATGGTTAGAGCAGAGAACGAGTCCTCCGTCAAGCGGAACATTTTCCGTGCCGATAGCCTTGACGCGCATAAAGAATCTGTAAAGAGGCGCAACGATGACCTTTGCTCTGGCATAAAAATTCCAGCGCTGCTTTTTTTGCTTCTTTCTTACAACTTTTATGATTTTGTCTTTGGTTTCGTCTGCGGTAAGCTTCGAATTATCAAGAATTACTGCGTCCTCTGCGGGAACACATGGCGCTACGGCTCTCGTCGAGTCGTTTTTATCCCTTTCAACCATCTCGTTATAGACCGACTCGTAGGTGACGTCAGTGCCGCGCGCGATAAGCTCGTCGTAGCGACGCTTTGCGCGCGCCTCGGGAGAAGCAGTGAGGAAGATTTTAACCTCAGCGTCCGGTAAAATCACGGTCCCGATATCGCGCCCGTCCATTATTACGCTGTTCTTTCTTGCGGTATCGCGTTGCATATTAAGCAGATACTCGCGCACCTCGGGTATCGCACTGACGTTCGAGGCTGCCATTGACACCTCGGGAGTTCTTATTGTATCTCCGACGTCCTCTCCGTTAAGGAGAATAACCTGCTTTCCGTCAGTAAATTTTAATTCAAGAGTGAAGCGCGGAAGTGCCGCGATGACCGCCTCGCTATCCTTGGGGTCAATGCCCGATTTAAGCATATGAAGTCCTATGCTTCTGTAAAGAGCGCCGGTGTCAACGTAAATAATTCCAAGCTCACGTGCTACAGCCTTTGCAACGCTTGATTTACCAGCACCACCGGGGCCGTCGATTGCAATTCTAATCATATAACTTTCTCCATTTTTAATATTCTGCCGCGGATTTTCCTGCCAAATAGCCTGTCGAATAGGCGATTTGCAGATTAAATCCACCCGTGTAAGCGTCAACGTCTATTATTTCTCCGGCAAAGTAGAGACCGGGGAGAATTTTTGATTCCATGGTTTTCGGCGATATTTCCTTTGCTTCTATTCCGCCTGAGGTTATAATTGCTTCCTCGATAGGTCGGATTTTTGAGAGCGGAATCTTGAAATTCTTGAGTGTATAAAGAATTCTTCCGCGTTCCTCTCTTGTGATAGAGTTTACCTTTTTGCGCCCATCAAGACCTGCGAGGGTTATGAACGGTTCTATCATCTTTGATGGAAGTAAGTCGCCAATAGCGTTAACAAGGTCTTTGTTTGCTTTTGCCTTGAAGTCGGAGAGAAGCCTTGCGTCAAGCGTTTTTTCATCAAGCGCGGGCTTTAGGTCGATACTCAGCGAAAGCGCTGAGATGTCTACGCCTCTCAGGTGAGCCGAAGCCGATAAAATCATGGGACCCGATACACCGAAATGTGTAAAGAGCATTTCTCCGAAATTCGTATAGAGCACCTTGGAATTTTTATCACTAATTCTGATTGCTACGTTTTTTAGTGATAGCCCCTGCATTTCCTTGCAGAGCGGCGAGTCGCTTTCAATGGGTATCAGCGACGGAATAAGCTCGGTAACCTTATGTCCGAGCCTCATAGCTATGCGATAGCCCGAGCCGTCTGAACCTGTAAGTGGATAGGATTTTCCGCCCGTTGCAAGAATAACTCTGTCAAACGAGTATTCACCGTTTGCTGTAGCAACGGTAAAGCCGTTATCCGTATACTTGAGGGCTTTTACCTTTTCGTAAATTACCTTGGTGTCCTCAGAATATCTTCTAAGAGCCCTCACGATGTCAGCGGCTCGGTCGGAGACGGGATAAACGCGTTTCCCTCGCTCCACCTTTAGAGGTACTCCGAGCTCTTCAAAAAGCTCCATGGTGTCTCTCTGCGAGAATGTGCTCAGGGCAGTGTAGAGAAATCGCGGATTTTTCGTCACGTTTTCGAGAAATTCTTCAAGAGACGAGTCGTTAGTTACGTTACATCTGCCCTTGCCCGTAATTGCGAGCTTTTTGCCAAGACGGTCGGTCGACTCGAAAATTGTGACGTCAGCCCCATGTCGGGAAGCAGTTCCCGCAGCCATCATTCCGGCAGCTCCCCCGCCAATTACGGCTACGTTTATATTATCGTTTTGCATATACGTCGTATTCGTCCCAAATTTTTTCAAGCCGGTCAAAGCGCGTCGTTATTTCGCGCTCGCGGCGGCGGGTTATCTCAACTACTATGGCGTTCACAATGCTGAGCGGTGCAACGAGCGAGTCCATAAATGAAGCCATATCAGATTGAGCGGTTATCAAGTAGGTTGCATATTCCGCAAGCGGGGAAATATCCGAGTCGGTGAAGACTACGACCTTTGCACCGTTCTGCTTTGCGTATTTGACTGCGTTTACGATTTTTGAGGAATATCGAGGGAACGAAAATGCAATAACCACGTCCTCCTCGCCTACCAATAGCATTTGCTCAAAAACCTCTGCCGAGGAGGTCGGCTGAACAAATTTGATGTTGTCGAATATAAGGGAAAGATTGTGATAGAGAAGCCGTGCGATAGGCTCGGTGCTTCTTGCTCCCGTCACGTAAACGGTCTTTGCTCCGAGAATAGCGTCAACCGAGCTTGTGAATACCGAGCGGTCGAGCCTGTCAAGCGTGTATCTGATTTTACTGATATCCGATTCCATGACGCTCTCAAGAATATCACTGCGACCGATTCGCTGCTTTGTCATTTCAATTCTCTGATTGGGGGTAAGTCTTATTCTTACGAGCTCTTGAATAGCCCTCTGAAATTCGGAATAGCCCTCAAAGCCAAGCTCGTTCGCAAAGCGTACAACGGTGGATTCCGAAACTCCGACGAGCTGACCGAGCTTCGCAGCGGTGAGATAAGCCGCTTTATCGTAGTCGTGAAGTACCGCGTTCGCTATTTTTTTCTGCCCCTTAGAAAGGGTCGGGAATATGTGCTTTATTCTCTCGGAAATGTCCGTTGCCATAATTCACCTCGAAGTTTTTTGTTCTGATCAATTACATATATTTTATCATATTTATGCGCTATTTGCAAGTGATTTGAAAAAGAAAATGCAGGATTTCCTTCATTTTAAGCCTGTTTTTTCAAGTTTTTGACATAATGAAAGAAAAGGCTGCCAATTTGAAAACTGACAGCCGTAGGGTTAAAGTAATATTGGGGTAGCTCCGAGGCGCACTAGGTCTGTCTCGGTGTGAGATACGACGATTACAAGCTGCGATTTTGCTGCCTCAAGTATCATATCGGCGACAACGTCGCAAAGGACGGGGTCGAGCTCCTTCGTCGGCTCGTCGAGTAATAGAATCGGTGATTTCTTCAAGAATGCGCGGGCGAGCGAGGTGCGCTGTCTCATGCCGCCCGACAGCTCGGACGGATAAAGGTGCATATCGTCCTCGGTAAATCCAAGCCTTTTAAGAAGCTCACGCGCCTTGGCTATGTCCTCATCGCTTTCGCCTTTTGAAGCGGTCATTACGTTCTCGACTGCGGTAAGGTTGGGAAACAGTCGATATTCCTGAAAGGCAAAGGAAACGTTCGGGATACCACCGCCTGTGATAACGCCCGAAAAGTTCTTATCAAGCCCTGCAATCATTCGCAAAAGTGTAGTTTTGCCTCTGCCGCTATCCCCCTTCAAAAGATATATTCCCGTCTCCTTGAATTCGTAGGAATAGTTCGAAAAAATTGCTTTTCTGCCATAACTTTTGTTGAGATTTTTAATGTTTAGGCTCATTTTTGAACCTCCTTAAAAGCCGTCGTGTAAGAAGCTCCAGCGCTATGCTCATAAGCACAATCACTGCGGTCCAGGCGAATACGGCAGGAGTCAGCATAAAGGTCTTTGCATCGTTGATATACATACCGATCGAGTTTTTGGTATATGCGATGATTTCAGCAGCAATTTCCGACTTCCAAGCAAGACCGACAGAGGTAATAACAGCCGGGAAAATGTAGCTTGACAGTACGGGAAGTATAAGAATATTAAATTTCCGCTTGAAGGACAGCTCGTATAGCTCTGCGACCTCGATGAGTTCCTTAGGTATTGATGAGAAGCCGTCAAGTGTGTTTTGCCACACGATGGGCATTACCATAAGGAATGCGACGAGCACGGTAAGGATGTTTCCTCTTACCAAAACCCAGAGAAGAACAATAAAGGAAGCAACGGGGGTAGCTCTGATTATGGAAATTGCAGGACTTAATATCCGCCTCAAGAGCTCAAACTTGTGACTCAAAACGGCTAAAATAATGCCCGCAGATATTCCAAGCAAAAGACCGATAGCGACTCTAACGAAGGTGAATAGCACTGCTTTGTAAAACTCGGGTTTTCCGAGAAGCTCTACGAGCGCAAGCAGCGTTTCGTGCGGTGTGGGGAGAAGAAGCACGCTATCGACCAAAAGCGCTGCAATATACCAAGCGCCTATCCAAAAAAGCGCAATAAGAAGGGTTATCGCGCTTTTTTTCACAAAATTACTTTTCATAGTAGAAGCCATCGTCGGGAAGCCTGCCGCCGATAAGCGCCATACCGAAAGCCTGATATACCTTTACAAGCGAGGTTTTCATATCGTCACCGTCAAGGTATGAGATGTATCCGCCGCGGTTCAAATTCGTAAGTGCTGTCTTTGCGGCGGGTACGGCTCCCATTATGCCTGCGTCCACAATGTACTGGGCAGAGGTTTCAAGGTTCTCGCCGTCTCCGATATATTCAATAGAAGCCTTGTACTCAGCAAGAAAAGCGTCGACGGCGCCCTTGTGATTTTCAAGCGTACTCTTGTTTGCAACGATACAGCCCATAGTGATATCGGTGTCGAACTTGTCCTTCCAAACTGCACCGAGGTCAATATCAACCGAATATTCGTTGTCGTTTGAGGCGTCTTTCTTCAATGCGAGATTTGCTGAGGTGATTATAGGCTCGGGTGCAACTACGATAGCGGGAGCACCGTTCTTTGCCGTAAGAACGGGTGTGAGGTTTTCGGGCTTTGCGATAATCTCGCCGTTAAACTCGTTGGTTACGATTGCATTAATGCCGTATGCGTCAAGGAGAGCGTTAAGTATTGGCGCAGGTGTTCCACCCTTGCAGGTGTAAATTGTTTTGCCCTCTAAATCCTCAAAGCTATCAACTGTGGTGTTCTTATCGGTTATAACGTAGATCGAGTTGAGGCAGTTAATTGCAAGAATTTCAATGGCTTGATTCTGATTATAGAGCATAGCTGCAGTGTTGGTGGGCATGCAGGCAATATCAAACGTGCCACTTACAACGGCAGGTCCAACAAGCTCAGCCGTTGAGGGAGTGAAGGAGTATTTGTCGTTACCGTCCGTGCCGCCGTTGTCGCTTATGAGCTTTGCCATTCCCATACCCGTCGGTCCGTTAAGATAGCCGATTTTGAGTTGATAACTGTCTGCGGGATTGCAGGCAGCGAGCGCAGCAAGCGATGTTGCGAGTAGCGCGAGAGCTAAGATAAGTGAGACAATTTTTTTCATTTTGAAATCCTTTCAAGACCGTGTGGGTCAATTATAGTAATTTTTTTGTTTCCGTATTTAATCAGTCCCTCGTTTTCAAGCATGAGAAGCGAGCGGTAAACCGAAGCGCGCCCTGCGCTTATAGCCTCAGAGCAGTGCTTGCAGTTAAAAATTATTTCTGCTTTACCTTCCTTTTGATACCGGGATAGGATGTGACGCGCAAGCTTTGTCTCAACGGTAGAGCCCGAGAAGGTGGCTATGCGTTCGTTAAGAAAGCTTATCCTGCTTGACATAAAGCTTATCACGTTCATAGCGATATCGGGGCTTTGGCGAATCAGACGAATTATCTCCTCTTTCTTGATAAACAGAACGGTTGAGTTCTTGGTTGCGTATATTTCCGTAGGGAAACGCTCTCTGTCACCGAAAATTGCAAGAATACCGAACGCATCGCCCTCGGTCAGTGTGTTAATAACCACGTGTGGTCCGGGGGAATCCGGGCGTCTGACCTCGCATTTTCCCGAAATTACGAAGCCAACCTTGCTCTCGAAATCGGTGGGGGTATAAATCTTTTTGGTTCGCTGATACTTTTTTACCTCATACGCGGTTTCTTTAATAAGCTCCAAAACTGTCGTTTTCTCAATCCCAGAAAAGAGAAAAAGTCTTGGAATGAACAAATCAAGATTTTCCATAGGCACTCCAAAAGTGTATCATGTGATACAATTATACACCGCTGTTGTAATTTTGTCAATAGGTTTGGTATATTATTTTATCGCAAATTTCTTAACACGGGTTTGGTTTTAAGTGTTGCGAATAAAATATAAAAAATATATTGCAATTTGCGCGAATATATGTTATACTAAATACTGTAGTGATGAATTTTCGTCGTTTTTTAATGAATTTTGTCGGTCTATGATGACCGCTTGAGGTATAAAATGAATAATCTGCTTAACGTGGAAGCCGGTGCTCTTTGGGAAGAAATCGGCAAATTTTTTGAATTTGTTAAAACAGCCTTTTACGAGTTTTCGTTTGCGGATGCACTTGATATTCTCTTGCTTACTCTTTTCTTTACGCTGGCGGTAAAGTTCCTGAAGGGTAGAAAAGCAGGTGCGCTTATCATTGGTATTCTCGTTTGCCTTGTCGTGTTCGTTGTCGCGCTTGTGCTTGATTTGTCTGGCGTGAGATTTATACTCTCCGGCATTTTCCAGATTGGCGCTCTTGCTGTGATAATTATTTTTCAGCCGGAGATTCGCGATGCGCTTGAGAAGCTTGGCTCCGGTTCGATTCACGGCATATTGACGATAGGGGAGCAAAAGCACCGTAAGCAGATGTATTACCGTGCTATTGACGCTATTTGTTCTGCGGTTCGCGAGCTATCTGCCTCAAAAACCGGTGCGCTGATAGTTATTGAGCGCACAACCCAGCTCGATGATGTCGTACAGACAGGAATTACTATCAATGCCGACGTCAACTCCTATTTACTAAGAAATCTCTTCTTCAACAAGGCTCCGCTTCACGACGGTGCCGTAATCATCGACGAGGGGCGCATAATGGCAGCAGGCTGCCTTTTACCCCTGACCCGCCGCTCGGATGTGGACAGCGACCTTGGCACAAGGCACAGAGCAGCTCTCGGTATGAGCGAGACAAGCGACGCAATCATTATCGTCGTTTCTGAGGAAACGGGTATTGTTTCGGTTGCCTACGACTGCACCTTGACACGTAACTTTACCGCCGACAGCCTTCGTAAATACCTGATGAAGAAGATTTTACGCACGGAATATACCGACGATGAAAGCGTTTGATTTTTCGGAGTGGATATGAAAAAGAAAATTTTTGGTATAAAGCTTAATACATTTCTTACCGTTTTTGCCTGCCTTGTGGCAGCGGTAGCCTTCTGGTTGCTCGTTAAATACTCCGAGTCAACCGACCCTACTGCCGCTGTGAGTCTTCTTGCCAATTTGCGAGGACTCTTATGAGCGCCGCGGCGACAAGCCTTTTGGTTAATAACATCAAGCTGCCGGTAAGCGCCTCTTTCAAAGAGGCGTTTTCGGTTGCTAAAAAGAGGCTTACAAGGCTTGGTATCTCCACACGAGACGCCGAGCTTTCGATTTTTCGACGCAGCATCGACGCGCGCAAAAAAGATAAAATAATGTTCGTTTATTCGGTGGCGGTTAAAAATTTGCCGTTTGAGCTGTCCGACTCCCTTTTGCGCGAGAACAACCTTGTACGTATGTCACTTGACACTCCACGTCCGTCTATTGGCTCTGAGAAGTCCTCAGCACCGCCGGTTGTGGTAGGCACGGGACCGGCGGGTCTCTTTGCCGCTCTTATGCTTGCCGAGTGGGGATACGCGCCTACAGTGCTTGAGCGCGGCGGTAACGTATCCGAGCGTCATGAAGCAGTCAAACGGTTGAACAAATATCACATTCTCGACCCCGACACCAACATTCAGTTTGGTGCGGGCGGTGCGGGAACCTTTTCCGACGGCAAGCTCGTGACGCGTATTAACGATCCTATGACCTCATACGTTCTTGACCGGTTCGTTGAATTTGGAGCCGACGAGTCGATAAAATACATTGCCAAGCCTCACGTAGGTACCGACGTTCTCTCGAAAATTGTTGAGGGGATGCTTCTTCGCATAGAAGAGCTTGGCGGAAAAATTCTTTACCATACACGCTTTTTGCGCGCTAACTCCCAAGGCGGTCGCGTTCATTCTGTGAGCACTGACAAGGGTGAGATAGCGGCCGGCGCGCTCATTCTTGCTGTCGGGCATAGCGCAAGAGATACCTACGAGCGTCTTATGGCAGATTCGTTGGTGCTTGAAGCAAAGCCATTTTCGGTTGGTATGCGTATTGAGCACCTTGCAGAGGATATCGACCGTGCAATGTATGGTAAAATGGCGGGTGACGAGCGCCTCGGACACGCCGAGTACGCACTTTCTGCGGACACGAAAACTCGTGGCGTATACACCTTCTGTATGTGTCCCGGCGGCGAGGTCGTTGCCGCGACGAGCGAGAATGGCGGCGTGGTTGTCAACGGTATGAGCTACAACAGCAGAAGCGGCAGGAACTCCAATTCCGCCGTTGTATGCTCGGTTTTTCGCGAGGATTACGGCGCAACTCCTCGTGCAGCTATCGATTTTCAGCGCAGGATTGAGCGCGCGGCTTATTCCGCAGGCGGCGGTGAATTTTCCGCTCCGATAATTACTGTGGGCGATTTTCTTCGCGGAGGTTGCAAAAGCGAACCGAGCCGTGTCTTACCTACCTACATGAACGGCATTAACGTGCGTCTTGCGCGTCCCGAGAGTTATTTACCCGAGTTTGTGTGTGAATCAATAAAGCGGGCACTTCTATGCTTTGATAGTAAAATAAAAGGGTTTGCTTCGGCAGATGCCGTATTAACGGGTGCTGAAACGAGAACAAGCGCACCGATAAGAATCACAAGAGATGCCGAGGAGCGTACAGCAGTCGGCTTTGACAATCTATATCCCGCAGGCGAGGGGGCAGGCTACGCCGGCGGAATCACGAGTGCTGCAATAGACGGCACGAGATGCGCTCTTGCGCTTATGAAAAAATTCGCTCCCCAATAGGCGAGAGAGAAAATTCACTCTCGCATAAGCAGGTGAAACCAAGACTGCTCTCAAACAGGATAATAAAATGGAAGGCGGGAGAAATCCCACTAACGGTCAAAATAAATGAAATTAAAAAAGGAAACGAAGGAGAAGCGCTGGATTTTCAGGTCAGACGGCTCGGACGAGTCGACTTTAGAAATTGAAAAAATCGCAAGCTCGCTTGGGATAAATCCCATAATTGCGAAGCTTCTTTACAGTCGCGGATATACCGACACCGAGTCCGCGAAGAAATTTATTAAAATGGAGAGCGAAATGCTCTTAAACCCCTTTGACATGATGGATATGAAAAAGGGTGTAAGCCGCATTATGAGGGCTATTGAGGACGGAGAGAAAATTACCGTTTACGGCGACTACGACGTTGACGGCGTTACCTCGGTATGCACACTCTATCTTTATCTTGCCTCGCTCGGTGCTAACGTTGAATATTACATACCAAACAGGGCAGGCGAGGGCTACGGCGTTTCAACCTCGGCAATAGAGGGAATCAAAAACGGCGGCACAACGCTCATTATTACCGTTGATACAGGCATTACGGCAAACGAGGAGGTTCTTTTTGCAAAGGAGCTTGGGGTTGATTTCATAATAACCGACCATCATGAGTGTCGAGCCGAGCTTCCTCTTGCAGAGGCGGTTATCAATCCACACCGCCCCGATTGTCCTTACCCATTTAAGGAGCTCGCGGGTGTCGGTGTCGTGTTTAAGCTTATTTGCGCCTACGAGGAGGCGGCACACGGTTATTCGCGTATTGAGGCGGCAAAAAGGATTTTCTCAAGGTATGCCGATCTCGTCGCAATCGGCACGATAGCCGACGTTATGCCTATAAAGGAAGAGAACCGCATAATTGTCAGCTATGGTTTGCATATGATCGAGGTTGCACCTCGCCTTGGGATTTCCGCACTTATTGATGCATCCTCGTCAAAGCTTGAGCTGCAAAGAACCGATAAAAAGAAAAAGAAAAACAAGATTACCTCGGGCTACGTGGGCTACACCCTTGCGCCGAGAATCAATGCGGCAGGACGCATAAGGACTGCCTCGGTAGCAGTGGAGCTGTTCCTCTCGGAGGACCTGGATACGGCAATGTCAATCGCTGAGGAGCTTTGCCGCACGAATAAGGAGCGCCAGACAGAGGAAAATAAAATAATGGAGGAGGCATATCTCAAAATTGAGAAATACGATATTGAGAAAAACCCCGTAATAGTTCTTGATGCCGACAGCTGGCATCACGGCGTTATAGGTATTGTCGCCTCAAGAATAACCGAGCGCTATTCGCGCCCCTCGATTCTCGTTTCATTTGAGGGAAATAGCGGCGCCCCCTCGCCCGATGACGTGGGTAAGGGCTCCGGCAGAAGCATTAAGGGCATGAATCTTGTCGACGCACTTTGCTATTGCAGGGAGCACCTCGTTAAATTCGGAGGACACGAGCTTGCGGCAGGACTTTCGGTGACTCGCGGAGAGCTTGATAATTTCCGTAGTCTTATTAACGAATACGCAGCTAAAAATCTCACCGAGGAGGATATGGTAGCTACACTCGAGGTGGATTCCGAAATTTCCTTTACCGACGTAACGCTCGCCCTTGCAGAGGAGCTTCTTATGCTTGAGCCGTACGGTGTCGGCAACCCGGTTCCTACCTTCGTTCTTTGCGGAGTTACGGTTAATGAAATTTCCGGCGTAAGCGCAGGCAAGCACACAAAGCTGATACTTGGCAACGGCAGATTTACTATACCCGCTATGTATTTTTCGCAGTCTCCTGCTTCGCTCAGCATTTACGTGGGGGATAAAATCGACGTGCTCTTTAACGTCGATATTAACGATTGGGGCGGTCGAAAGAGTGTTCAGCTTATCGTTAGGGATCTTCATCCCTCGGAAGCGCAAAGATCGGCTCATTTAAGAGAGCGCGAGCGCTTTGAGGAAATCAGAGGGGGCGCTCCGTTTGGCGAGGACGAAAATATTCTTCCAACGCGTGCTGATTTTGCAGAGGTATACAGACTGATTTTTAACTCCCTGCGCTCAGGCACGGACACTTTATCGCACAGAGACATTACCTCGAGGCTCGCACGCTCGGAATCGGGGGCAGGTATAGGCTACGTCAAGCTCAAAATCATCGTTATGGTCATGAAGGAGCTTAACATAGTAGCTATAGACGAAATTGATGACGAGGTGTATAAATTCGGTATTCACTATTCAACCTCGAAGACAGATCTTGAAAAATCAACGCTTCTTCGCCGACTTAGGTCACAGATGGCAAGAGGCAGAGAGCAGTAAATTTTTATCCGTAGGAAACGCTTATGTACGTAGAAATGCAATCACTTCTCGAGCTTATCAAGCGCGGCGAGAAAAATTATGATATTGATAAAATAGTTGCGGCATACTCGTATGCCGAGCAGCTGCACGAGGGACAGTTCCGTCAAAGCGGCGAGCCATATATCAGCCACCCCGTTGCGGTTGCAAAAATCGTAACCGAGCTGGGGCTTGATACCGATTCAATTTGCGCTGCCCTTCTTCACGATACAGTGGAGGACTGTGCCGATAAGACGAATCTTGAGATATTAACCAAGATGTTCGGTGTTGAAATTTCGATGCTTGTTGACGGTCTTACCAAGATTATTCAGGTGCAGGTTGCCGATAAGGAGGAGGCTCATATTGAAAACATTCGCAAGATGCTTCTTGCGATGAATAAGGATATAAGAGTTATCTTTATCAAGCTTTGTGACAGACTTCACAACATGCGAACTCTTTCTGCAAAAAAAGAGGACCGTCAAAGAGCTATTGCGCTTGAAACGATGTATATTTATGCTCCTCTGGCTCACAGGCTGGGTATTCAGAGGATTAAGCAGGAGCTTGAAAATCTCAGCCTTTATTACCTCGACAGCGTCGGCTACGAGGAGGTTCATTCCTCGATAGAGAAGAAATACGGGCAGAACCGAAGCTTTATGGAGGAGGCAAAGGAGCAGCTCGCGGCAAAGCTTAACGAGAATAAAATCAATTTCGCCCTTGAGGGGCGTATCAAATCGGTTTACAGCCTTTATCGGAAGATGTACACCCTCAATAAGTCATTCGACGAGATATACGACTTCTATGCTGTAAGAATTATTGTCGATACCGAGCTTGAGTGCTATACCGCGCTCGGTCTTGTACACGAGATGTTCAAATCGGTTCCCGGAAGATTCAAGGACTATATCTCAACACCCAAGCCTAATCTCTACCGTTCGCTTCATACTACTGTAATAGGACATAGCGGTATTCCGTTTGAGGTGCAGATAAGAACCCGTCAAATGCACGAGGAGGCGGAGTTCGGTATAGCTGCGCACTGGAAATACAAGTCAGGCGAGAAGGCAACGAGCAATATTGACGAAAAGCTTCGTTGGATTGCTCAGCTTCTTGAATCCGACGAAAACACTCGCGACCCAGACGAGTTCATTCACTCATTCAAGACAGATATTTTCCACGATGAAACCTTTGTTTTCACGCCAAAGGGCGACGTAATATCGCTACCGCAGGGCTCGACTGCCATCGACTTCGCCTATGCAATACATTCTGCTGTCGGCAATAAGATGATGGGTGCTAAAATCAACGGTGTTATAGTTCCCATTGACAAAATTCCGCAAAACGGAGATATAATCGAAATAATCACCTCTCAGTCATCAAAGGGACCGAGCAGAGATTGGCTCAAGATAGTAAAAACCGGTCAAGCACGCAGTAAAATCAGACAGTGGTTCAAGCGTGAGCGCCGTCCCGAGAATATTGAGGTGGGAAGGGCAGAGGTCGAGAAGGAGGTTAAGAAGCTCGGTACTTGCACCGAGGCAGAGCTTAACGAAATAATTGCCACCGTTGCAAAGCGTGTCGGAATCAACACTGCCGACGATTTTTATAATACGCTCGGCTTTGGCGGAATATCTCTTCAGCGCTTTATACCAAAAATCAAGGAAGAAATCGACAAGCTTCATGCTGATGACGAGCCTGAGGCAACACCGGAGGAGGAGCTTTCTAAGATTAAGCTCAACGACACGTATAAGCGTAATCGCTCCGCGGGCGGTGTTCTTGTCGACGGTGAGGCAGGCTGTCAGATCAAGTTTGCAAGGTGCTGCAATCCGCTTCCCGGTGATAAAATTGTCGGCTTTATCACACGCGGCTTCGGCGTGTCGGTGCATAAGTCAGACTGTCCTAACGTTATCGAATCCCGCCGTAATGAAGAAAATCTTGCGCGCTGGGTGCGTGCGGAATGGGAAAAGGCGGATTCACTTTCAGCAGGAGCTACCTATGAGGCAGCACTTCAGGTTATTGCCGAGGACGGTATCGGCGTTATAGCAGGGATTTCAATGGCTCTTGCCGATATGAAGGTGTCAATATCTCAGATAAACACTCAGGTGCTTAAAAACGGTCAAATGGCAATAAATATCGTTGTCGGCTGTAAGAGTACGTCGCATTATGATTCAATAGTATCACGTCTTCGCTCTGTTGCGAAGGTTGTTTCCGTAGCGAGAGGCTTCACTCATTAAAGGAGATATAAATGGTTGCCGTAATACAGAGAGTACACTCGGCGTCGGTCATTGCCGACGGTGTCGAATCGGGTAAAATTGGTAAAGGACTCTACGTTCTTCTCGGAGTTGAGCGCGGTGATTCGGAGTGTGACTCCGTAGCCCTTGCCGAAAAAATATCAAAGCTGCGTATATTCACCGACGAGGGTGGAAAAATGAATCTTTCGGTTCGTGAGGTGTCGGGCGAGCTGCTCGTTGTATCCAATTTTACGCTTTGCGCAAATTACGCGCACGGTAACCGCCCGGATTTTCTTAACTCTGCAGCACCTGATGAAGCAAAGCGACTCTATGAGCATTTTGTCGCGGAGGTAACGTCGCGGCTCGGCAAGTGCGAGACCGGGATTTTTGGTGCACATATGGTAACCGATATGCAGACGGACGGTCCGATAACTATAGTCATGAATTCAGCAATTCTTCTCAAAAAGGAGGTGGCACGTTGATACTTAATATAAACGGTGATATTAACAGATATTACGTTCAAACGCTTTGTATGGTATTCTTTCCGGGTGCTACCTTTGGAAAGGATGAGGTGCCTGCCGAGGGGATTCCCGAGGTAACGGTTGACGTATACGATAACGCCAGCTCTGCCTCGGCGTACGTAACTGTCAAGCTTAATGACCGCGTTTGCGAGGCACATGAAACGGTATCCTATACAGAGAAGATTAACATTGCAAATCATGCGGCTATTGCCGTTGGACGGGCTATTTTTGCAGCCGGCAAGGAAATGCTCGGGCATATTCCGCCGTGGGGAATTCTTACGGGAGTGCGCCCTGCCAAGGTTGCCGGAAGTTTGCTCTCATCGGGTAACGGTATCATAAAAACGAAGAAGATAATGCGAGACGAGTATTTTCTCAATCCGCAAAAGGCAGCTCTTGCCGTTTCGGTGGCGGCTGCCGAAAACAAAATTATCAAGAAGATGGAAAAGGATACCTGCTCGATATACATATCAATCCCATTCTGTCCCTCTCGCTGTGCATATTGTAGCTTCGTTTCTTACACGACACCGAGACTTCTTTCAATGATTGACGATTACGTCGTGGCGCTCCTATCAGACCTTGATGATACGCTTGATACCGTAAAGAATCTTGGGCTTCGCGTTACAACGGTCTATATAGGAGGCGGTACGCCTACAACGCTGAGCGTTGAGCAGCTTGGTAAAATTTTCAACAAGTTAGAGGAGTACATCGATACAGGTTCGCTTCTTGAATTCACACTCGAGGCGGGGCGACCCGATACGATAACGAAAGAGAAGCTCGAGCTTGCTAAGGCGCACGGCGTAACGCGTGTCAGTGTTAATCCGCAGACACTTAACGACGACGTTTTGCGAGAGATAGGCAGAAAGCATACCACTGATGACTTCTTCCGTGCTTACTCTCTTGCAAAGGATAGCGGCATAAGAGACATAAATATCGACCTGATTGCAGGTCTGCCGGGAGATGATTTTAAGAATTTCTCCGAAACCATCGATAAAATTATTGAGCTTGCGCCTACGAATATCACCGTGCATACCTTTTCGGTGAAGAAAGCATCCGATGCTCTGAGAAACAACTCGGGAGTTTATTCGCTCTCCGGTGGCGACGCTGCAAAGAGTGTCTCCTATTCTCAGTTAAAAACCAAGTTTGCCGGGTACAAGCCTTATTATATGTACAGACAGAAAAATACCGTCGGCAATCTCGAAAACGTCGGATTTTCCATAGAAGGACACGAGGGCCTTTATAACATTTATATGATGGAGGAAACTCAGTCAATATTTGCTGTTGGTGCCGGGGCCGTAACGAAGCTTGTGAAATTCGACAAGGAAGCACTAAAGCCTACGAAAATCAAACGGCTTTTCCGTCCCAAATACCCTTATGAGTACTTGAGAGAGACAGAGCATTGTGAGGAAGGGGTAAATCCCGTGCGTCAAGAGACAAGGCGCGAAATATTTGAATTTTTCGAGCTCGAGACGCCGCTTTGCAATTAGATTTTTCCATATAATAATAATTGAAGAGATTCGCTAATATATTTTAGTGAATCTTTTCTTTTTTGGGGGACAAAGCATTGACTGGTACTTTATCGAAAGCAGAGCATAAAAAAGGTACACTAGGCTCGCTTGCGTCGGGAGTCCTTGGTGGTACGCTCTCACTGACGGTGTCAACGGTAATCGTGAAGCTGCTCGGTGTCATTTATAAAATACCACTTGCGAGACTGCTCGGTGACGAGGGAATGGGATATTTCAACTCGGCTTACACCGTGTATGCGTTCTTTTATCTTTTGTGTACCGCGGGAGTTCCAAAGGCGGTAATGATACTTGTATCCGAGGCAAAGGCACGGGGGAGCGGGATAAACGAGCGTTCAATTCTGAGACTTGCTATGGGTACGTTTTTTGCTCTTGGTGCTGTAATAACGGGGGCTTTCATGTTTCTTTCAGAGCCGCTTGCAGAGCTGATCGGGAACAAAAGCTCTACGGCTACGATGATTGCAATTGCTCCGTCGATTATTTTTATTTCTCTCGCGGGCGTTGTCAGAGGATATTTAAGCGCCAACCTGAAGCTTACCGGAATCGCGATATCGCAAATTCTTGAGGGTGTCGGTAAGCTTGTATTCGGTTTGATTTTTGCTTCCTTTGGAGTAAGGCGCGGTCTACCGCTGTCGGCAGTGTCGGCATTGACTATACTTGGCGTAACCATTGGCGCGATATTTGGACTTCTTTACTTATTTTTTGCATCACGCGACCTTGAAATTTCGAAAATCAGCAAGCAAAAGCTGACTAAGACTGACAAAAAATACATTAAAAAGCGCATATTTGCAATATCGGTTCCGATAACGGTAAGTGCTGCGGTTATGAGCATTACCAACATTATAGATCTCGGACTTATTATGAGGCGGCTTATTGAGCAGGGCTATACCGAGCTTGAAGCAGCCTCGCTTTATGGAAATTATACAACTCTTGCCGTTCCTATGTTTAACCTTGTTATCTCGCTTGTCTCACCGATATCTATAGCTTTTTTACCGCTGCTTACGCGTGCCGCCGCTTTGGGGGATAACTCTGCCTTTACTAATACGTATAAATCCACGGTTACGTTTACTGCATTCGTATCAGCTCCTCTTATGATAGGAATTATGACGTACGCGAGGGAAATTCTCACGCTTCTTTTCGGAGAGAGCGGAGTTGATACGGGCGCGACGTTGCTTTGCTTGCTGGCACCTGCGCTCTTTTTTGCGACGATGCTGCTTGCCGTGAATTCCGCACTTGAGGCTCGAGGTGCGGTAAAGGCGCCCGTTATATCGATGGCAGTTGGTAGTATGGTGAAAATCATAGTAAGCTATTTTTTGCTTGGAGACGAAGCCTTTGGAATTTCAGGTGCTCCCATAGGTACGGTTGCCTCTTATGCTATAGCACTTACCGTATCGCTTATCATGGCACATAAAAGAGGTATAGCAAACACAAGGATAGTGTCAACGTATCTGCCGCCGCTTGTCAATTCCTTGGTTGCTATCATTGGTTCGCGGATTGTATTTGACACCCTTATGAAAAATCTTCACCCGACCTTATCACTCGGGATTGCAATAGCCCTATCGGTAATCATATACTTGTTTTTGACTCTATTTTTGGGTGTTTTCAGAAAGAGCAACATAAGAGGACTCTGCGAATCGGGTAAAATATAGCATTTTTATCATAAATACACGAAAATATTGGTTTTTTTTGAAAAAAATTATGCATAACTATTGCATTAACAAATAAAAATTGGTATAATGTACGTAGATTATTAAAAAAAGAAAGGATTTTTCAAAATGAACAAGACAGATCTCGTAAATGTTGTAGCAGCCGAGGCTGAGCTTTCCAAGAAGGCAGCTGAGGCAGCAGTTAACGCAACCCTCGAGGCGATTGCTAACGCTCTCAAGTCCGGTGATAAGGTTCAGCTTATCGGCTTTGGTACCTTTGAGGTTAAGACCGTTGCCGAAAGAGAAGGCCGTAACCCCAAGACCGGCGAAACCATTAAGATTGCTGCTACCAAGAAGCCCGCTTTCGCTGCATCTAAGGTTCTCAAGGATCAGGTAAACGGCTAATTTTTTATGCGACTTGACAAATACCTTAAGGTTTCAAGGCTCATAAAGCGTCGGAGTGTTGCGAACGAGGCGTGTGACTCTGCGCGTATTACGGTTAACGGCAAGACTGCCAAGGCATCGTATGACGTAAAGCTCGGTGATTTAATTTGTGTAGCATTTGGGTCAAAATCGGTAACCGTTAAGGTGCTTGACATTAAGGATACCACTAAGAAATCCGAGTCGGCAGGAATGTACGAGGTTATATCCGAGTCTGACGAATAAAGAAAAGAAATACCGCATATTTTTTAGTAGAATATGCGGTATTTCTTTTTTTATAAGATTTCGCGGATAGGAGATAATTATGGAGGAGAACAGGTCGGTAAAGCAAACGCTCGTAGTTAAAAACCGAAACACGTTGTCGCTTGACGGCGTAATCAACGTCGTTGGCTTTGACGAGGGATATGTGTCACTAATGACCTCGGGAGGAAGGATAATAGTCGAGGGTAAGGACCTTAAAATTGAGGGGCTTACGAAAGATGACGGCGTAATACTCATAAGCGGAACCATAGACGGTGTATTTTATTCCGGCGACAAGGAGAAGGGCGGAATTTTTTCGAGGCTATTCAAATGACCTACTTTACTGCACTCGAAACGCTACTTTCGATGTTTTCTGCCGCGGTTTTTGGGTTGATTTTCTCGGTTTTGGATATAATATTAAAAATTTTAACCGTTGAAATGCGTCACGTAATGAATATAAAGGAGCACCTCTTTTCAAAAAGCAATATTTTCAAAATACCTAAAAAGAAAGAAGAAACAGTCTTTAAGGGGAGCGGCGGAAGGCTTTTTGGCGAAGTGGGTGCATTTCTAAAATGTGTGATATTCGTAATAGGCTTTATTTTGTTATCTTATTACGCACTTGACGGAGCAATAAGGCTATATCTTCTTGTGTCAGCCGTTTTTTTCTTTTATGTCCTAAGGGGTGTGTGTAATAAAACACTTTTTAGGATAATGGATTCGATATTTGTGTTTTTATACGGATTAATCATAGTGCTTATGAGAATTGCTATGCTTCCTTTCATGTACACAATCAAGGCACTGAATAAGCGAATTTCCAAAAAAGCTGATAAGTAGCACAATTTTACATTAGCATAATCTATATACGCCTTGACAAAGAGGCAATAAAATGTTAAAATATATATAGAAAATAATATGATTGAAACTACGGAGGACGTGCAGGTGGCAGATACAGGGCTCGCAAGCTATTATTTTCATCAGGGCACTAATTTTCACGCATACGAGTACCTTGGCGTCAGCTCACGGGATGTCGACGGGGAATACGAATACACGTTTCGCGTGTGGGCGCCTAACGCGCGTCTTGTTGGGCTTGTGTCCGATTTTTCCGGTTGGAGCGAGCCTGTCCCCCTTACCCGCATAACCGACAAGGGTGTTTGGGAGCTCGTTTACAGGTCAAGCGCTTCGCTCGAGGGGCAGCCGTATAAATATCGGATTGTGTCAGATAGCGGCACACACGACAAGGGTGACCCTTACGCTCGCTTTTCGAGAGGAAAGGACGACGGCGCCTCCTTGATTTATACCGAGAGCCGATTTGAATTTTCCGACGGCACGTGGCTTGCTCACAGGAAAAACACGGTCGCTTATAAGGACGGCATTTTTCTCTCCGCGCCTCTGAATATCTACGAGGTGCACCTCGGTAGCTTTTTGCGCCACGATGATAATTCATATTATTCCTATAGAGAGATGGCGGAAATTCTGCCGATATACCTCAAGGTTATGGGCTACACGCACGTTGAGTTTCTGCCGCTTGCCGAGTATCCTTACGATGGCTCGTGGGGATATCAGGTGTGCGCTTTTTATGCACCAACCTCGCGCTTCGGTACACCCGACGACCTCAAATACCTCATCAACACCCTTCACAATGCCGGAATTGGAGTAATTATTGACTGGGTGCCGGCGCATTTCCCCAAAGACGAATGGGGACTTTATGAGTTTGACGGTGCACCGCTTTATGAGTATCAAGGGGTGGACAGGCAGGAGTCACGCAGCTGGGGAACGCGCTTTTTCGACCTCGGCAGAGAGGAAATACAGTCCTTCCTGATTTCAAACGCGCTTTACTTTTTCAGAGAATTTCACGTTGACGGCCTGCGTGTTGACGCTGTTGCCTCAATGCTTTATCTCGATTATGACAGAGACCCGGGTGAGTGGGTACCAAATTCCGATGGGGGTAACGAAAACAGGGAAGCAATTGCGTTTTTACAAAAGCTCAATACTGCGGTTTTCGCGGAATATCCCGATGTGTTGATGATTGCAGAGGAGTCCACGGCGTTCGGAAAAATAACAGCACCGGTTTATGACGGCGGGCTTGGCTTCAACCTCAAGTGGAATATGGGCTGGGCAAACGATTTTTACGACTACGTTGCCACCGACCCCGTATATCGCAAATATTCGCACAAGGCGCTCAATTTCCCGCTTATGTATGCATTCAGCGAGAATTACTGTATGCCTATCTCACACGACGAGGTCGTTCACGGTAAAAAGTCATTTATCGACAAAATGTTCGGTGGTTATGAGGATAAGTTCCGTATGGCGCGAGCGTCGCTTATGCTGATGATGACCTACCCATCAAAGAAGCTGCTCTTTATGGGCACGGAGTACGGTCAATTCCGAGAGTGGGATTACGAAAGCTCGCTTGAGTGGTTTATGCTCGATTATCCAAATCACAGGTATTTGCGCGACTATACAGCAGCGCTTAACTCGTTTTATCTCTCGCGCTCGGAGCTTTGGGATATGGATTTCGATTCGCGCGGATTTTCTTGGATTTTTCCCGACGAGGCGGACAAAAACCTCGTTGCGTTCAGAAGAATCAACCGCGAAGGCGAAAGCGTTATCGTCGTTATATCCTTTTCCGGCAGCGAGGAGAGGATAATTTTGCCCACCGAGAAGGCAATAGAGCTCGACGTCCTCTTTGATACCGGAAATCTTCCCGACTCGGGCAAAAAAATCAAAGTTAGCAAAGAACGCGACGGATATTTTGCCGATATCCGCATTCCCCCGTTTTCGGGAATGATAATGGCAGAAAACAGCGGAACAAGAAAAATAAAACTATAAGGAGCAGGGAATGTATTGTAAAAAGGAATGTATAGCGATGCTTCTTGCCGGCGGACAAGGCTCTCGTCTATACGATTTAACAAAGCAAATCGCAAAGCCCGCAGTTTCATTCGGAGGAAAATACAAAATCATTGACTTTCCTCTCTCCAATTGCATAAACTCCGGTATCGACACTGTAGGTGTCTTGACGCAGTATCAGCCCTTTGCACTCAACGAGTACGTTTGCAACGGAGCGCCGTGGGATCTTGACCGCATGAGGGGCGGTCTTTCGGTGCTGCCGCCGTATCAGGGAAATACACACTCTGATTGGTACAAGGGCACAGCTAACGCCATTTATCAGAATATCAACTTTATAAAGCACTATAATCCCGAGTACGTTCTTATTCTTTCTGGCGACCATATTTACAGAATGGATTATAAGCTTATGCTTGAGCAGCATAAGGCAACGGGTGCCGTGTGCACGGTTGCTACGATAACCGTTCCTATCGAGGAGGCTTCAAGATTCGGCATTTGTAACACCAATCCCGACGGCTCGATCTACGAGTTTGAGGAAAAGCCCAAAAAACCCAAGAATAATCAGGCATCTATGGGTATATATATCTTCAACACAAGCACTCTTATCGAGTATCTTGAAACCGACGAGGCTGACGAGAGCTCCTCGAACGATTTTGGAAAGAACATAATCCCGAATCTGCTTGGAAACGGCGAGAGGCTTTATTCATATAAGTTCGACGGGTATTGGAAGGACGTTGGAACCATATCCTCACTTTGGGAGGCGAATATGGATCTCATCGGCGACGAGCCCGTGCTGAACATTTCGGATAAGAATTTCAGGATATATTCCAAGAATACGGCACGTGCACCTCAGTACCTTGGATCGAAATCATCGGTTCTTAATTCGATGATTTCCGAGGGCTGCCGTATATACGGAACGGTTGAAAATTCAATCCTCTCCGGCGGCGTCGTTATAGAAGATGGAGCTGTGGTAAGGGATTCGATAATTATGGAGGACGTAATCGTCAAGCGCGGTGCTCACGTCTATACTGCAATCGTCGATTCCGATACCGTTATAGAGGCTGAAGCAGTCGTCGGCACAGAGGGTGCGGGAAAAGATGACATCGCGGTCGTAGCAAAGGGAAGCACGGTTTCCACCGGCGCGACCAAAGGATAAGGAGGTAGTAAAATGGCAATCAGCGCAGCAGGAATTATTTTCTCAAGCTTGAACAATAATACTCTCTCACGTCTTACGGGAGACAGAACGGTTGCGGCTATCCCATTTGCGTGCAGATACCGCCTCGTGGACTTTTGCTTGTCTAATTTAGTAAACGCTAACATATCGAATATAAACATAGTTGCTAACTATAACTATCGTTCGCTTCTTGAGCATATAGGAAGCGGTAAGGACTGGGACCTCGCACGGCGTGAGAGCGGAATAAACGTTATCTCGCCTTTCCAGACCGCTGCGAATGCTGAGGCGAAGATGTTCTCGACCCACCTTGAGGCTCTCAAGAGCATGAAGGAGTATATTAGGGAATTTAAGGAGGAGTTCGTTGTTCTTATGGACTCCGACAGCGTTCTTAATATTGATATTGAGGACGTGATACGAACTCACGAAAAGACAAATGCAAATATTACTATCGTTACTCACACAGCCGATAAATCATACTCCTCAAAGCACCCGAGAATGATGCTTGCATCCGTCGCGGGCAAAATCACCGAATTTGCGCTCTCAGACACTTATAAAGAGCGACACCCCGAGCTTTCTCTCGGCATTTACGTTATGAGAACCGTATATTTGCGCCGTCTTATCGAGGAAGCGGAGGCGTATAATCTCAACAGTCTTACCGGGCTTATGCTTAAAAACTACAAGTCCTCGAATTATCGCACATATAAATACACGGGCTACGTAGCAACGGTCTCGAGTTTTCTCGATTATTACCGATGTTCTATGGAGCTTGCTGCTGACGAGTCGGCACGCGAGTCACTTCTTTGGAAAAAGGAAGCACCCGTATTCACTCGAGTTCACAACTCGGCTCCCACCGTTTATAAAACTACGGCGCGGGTTGAGAACTCAATGATTGCCGACGACTGCGTGATTGAGGGAACCGTAATTAACTCGGTTCTTTTCCGCGGAGTGAAGGTCGAGCGCGGTGCGGTCGTTAAGAATTCGGTGCTCTTCAGCGGTACTCGCGTTGCGAAGGGAGCAAGCCTTAACTGCATAGTTGCTGACAAGGATGTTGATATAACCGACGGAGTGATTCTTTCGGGCAACGGAAACATGCCATTCTACATTCAGAAGTCCCGTAAAATATAAGATTCAAAGGAGTGCCATTGATGAAAATTCTTTATGCGTCCAGCGAGGCAGCGCCGTTTTCTGCAAGCGGAGGTCTTGGCGACGTCATGGGTGCTCTGCCTTCTGCCGTTGCAGAGGCGGGCAGTGAATGCTCTGTAATTATACCGCTATATAGATCGATAGACGAGCGCTATCGCGAGAGAATGGAGCTCGTCATAGATATTTCCTTTAGTCTCGGTTGGCGCAAAACAGGCGCTTCGATATATAAGCTTTGCTTGGGTAGCGTAACCTATCTTTTCGTTGAAAATCATTATTATTTCGACCGTGATAGGCTGTACGGTGAATTTGATGATGGGGAGAGGTTTGCCTTCTTCTCGCGGGCTATTGTTGAGTATATTCTTCAAAGCGGTGATATTCCCGACGTTCTTCACGCGAACGATTGGCAAACTGCCGCTGCGGTAATATACCTGAAAACAGAATACGCTGACATCGAGGCATTCTCTAAAATAAAGACGGTATATACAATCCACAATATTGAATATCAGGGTAAATACGACCCATATATCCTCGGTGATGTGTTCGGTATTGATACCAAATACCGAGGTATAGTTGAATACGATGGCTGCCTTAACCTTATGAAAGGGGCAATCGTATGCTCGGACTTTGTAACTACGGTTAGCCCGAATTACGCAAACGAGCTTGAATACGATTTCTTTGCCTTCGGGCTTTCAACCGTAATCAAGGCGGCAAAGCACAAGATGGCGGGTGTTATCAACGGCATTGACTACGGATATTTCTCACCCGAGTGTGGCGGAGACATCTATAAAAGCTACGATATCCGTACTGTTGCCGTGGGAAAAGCCGAAAATAAAGCGGCTCTGCGTCGGGAGCTTGGGTTAAAATCTACTGCCGATAGACCGCTTATAGTTATGATAACGAGGCTTACGGCAGGAAAGGGAATAGACCTAGTGCTTCATATACTCGAGGAGCTTCTCGCGTTGGAGGTGGAGGTTGTCATGCTGGGTACGGGCGAGAAGGAATATGAGGTCCGTCTTGAGGAGCTATCGCGACAGCACGAAAACCTTGTAGCTCTTATAAAATTCGACAGAGCCCTCTCAAAGAAGCTGTATGCAGCAGCGGACATCTTCCTTATGCCATCAAAAAGCGAGCCCTGCGGTCTTGCGCAGATGATTGCTTGCTCCTACGGCACGGTTCCTGTTGTCAGAAGCGTTGGCGGTCTTTTCGATTCCATAAAGCCTTACGGTGTCGAGGGGGCTAACGGCTTCCGCTTCGATAACTATAATGCACACGAGCTTCTTTTCGTGATTAAGGAAGCACTCGAGCTTTACGGTGATAAGGAAAAATGGCAGGCGCTCGTACACTCTGCAAAGTCTTCCGATTTCACGTGGAACAATTCTGCCACAAAATATGTGGCGATTTATGATAACTTAGCAAAATGATAGGATAAAACAATGATAAATAAAGCAAGCGCACACCCGGTTACGGGAGTGAAGGATAAAATTACAAAGCAGGAGCTCAAGGAAAGAATTGAAGCAAAGCTTATAACTCGCGGAATTTCAAATCCAGAATCCGCAACAGACGAGCAGCTCTATCAGGCTACTGTCTACGCCTTGAAGGACGTAATGCTTGAATACAGGAGCGATTTCAAAAAGCGTATTAAGGCAAAGGGAGCAAAAAAGGTTTGCTACCTATGTATGGAATTCCTCGTCGGCAGAGCTCTTAAAAACGACGCCCAGAATCTTGGAATTTACCCCGAGCTCTGTGAAATTCTCGCGGATTTCGGCTCATCGTTTGAGAAGATCTACGCCTGTGAGGTCGATCCCGGACTTGGCAACGGCGGTCTTGGCAGGCTTGCTGCCTGCTTTATGGATTCGCTCACCGCACAGGATTATGCTGCCAACGGATATTCGCTCCTCTATGAAAACGGCCTTTTTAAGCAGCGTATTATTGACGGTGAGCAGATTGAGCTGACCGATGAATGGTTATCAAGCGGCGGAGCTTGGCTCGTTCCGAGAACCGAGAAGAGCGTATCCGTAAAGCTCGGCGGAAGAATCGAGGAAAAGTGGGAAAACGGCGAGCTTCGTATATCGAATTACGATTATGATGAGGTCAAAGCCGTTCCGTACGATCTTTTGATACCGGGTGTTGGAACTAATGCCGTTAACACAATAAGACTTTGGCGCGCAAGACGCGCATTCTCGTCGGTTGGTTACGCTACACAGAGCGATTATATGCGCTCGGTTTCTGCAAGCGGCAACGCCGAGTCGATAACAAAGCAGCTATATCCGCCGGATAACTACGACGAGGGTAAGCTTCTTCGTCTTACCCAGCAGTATTTCCTTGTTTCAGCATCGCTTCAGAGTATTTTTAGCGATTATCTCGCCGAGCACGGCTCGCTCCGCGGCTTCGGTGACAACGTGGCAATTCATATAAACGACACGCACCCAGCGCTTTGTATTCCCGAGCTTATGCGTATCTTCATGGACGTATATTCGTATTCCTGGGAAGATGCGTGGGCAGAGGTCATAAAGTGTGTATCCTATACGAATCATACGGTAATGCCCGAGGCGCTTGAGGCGTGGCGCGTTGATCTTTTCAGCATGAAGCTGCCGAGAATTTATATGATAGTCTGCGAGATCAACCGCAGATTCACAGCAGATCTTTGGAACCTCTATCCCGGTGATTGGGACCGAATCTCCCGTATGGCGATAGTTGCCTATAATCAGGTGAGAATGGCAAATCTCTCTATTGTCGGCTCGCATACCGTAAACGGCGTTTCAAAGCTTCATAGCGATATTCTTAAGAAAACCATATTCCACGATTTCTACAAAATGACACCGTGGAAGTTTACCAACGTTACAAACGGTGTTGTTCACCGCAGGTGGCTCGTGGGGGCAAACCCGGCGCTTTCGGGAATGCTTGATGAGCTTATCGGGCCCGCGTTCCGCGACGACGGGCGTGAGCTCTCGGGACTTCTTAAATATAAGGACGACACGGCTGTGCTTGATAGAATACGCGACATCAAGCATCACAATAAGGAGAACTTCGCTTATTACGCATACGCGAGAAACGGTAAAAGAATCGATACCGATTCGGTCTTTGACGTACAGATAAAGCGTATGCACGAGTATAAGCGCCAGCTGCTCAACGTGTTAAAGATTATATCTCTTTATAACGAGCTGCTCGATAATCCGAACGCCGATATCCCGTCTCAAACCTTCATTTTCGGCTGCAAGGCCGCACCGGGATACGTTATGGCAAAGAAGCTTATCAAGCTTATCTGGTTCCTTGCAAAGGAGCTTGAGGATAACCCCATCACGCGTGACAGGATAAAGATTGTCTTTATGGAGGAATACAACGTATCGGTTGCTGAAATGCTTATTCCGTCAGCCGACCTCTCCGAGCAGATTTCTCTTGCAGGTAAAGAGGCAAGTGGCACAGGTTGCATGAAGCTTATGATGAACGGCGCAGTTACCATAGGTACGCTTGACGGAGCAAACGTTGAGATTTTAGAGGCGTGCGGACGGGATAATATGTATATATTCGGTCTTAACACGGGCGAGGTTGATGAGCTTTGGCGTAACGGATACGTATCAAGGGACTATTATCACGCCTCAGAGAGACTTCGCAGAGTCGTTGACAGGCTTTATTACCCGATAGGCGGTCAGGATTTCTCGCATATTGCTGATTACCTCGTCGGCGGCGGATACGGCGTTGCCGATCCGTTCATGTGCCTTGCCGATTTTGACTCATATCTCAATGCATATAATACGGCTCTTGCGGATTACCGCGACAGGGAAGGCTGGGCTAAAAAATCGCTAATAAACACTGCTACCAGCGGCATTTTTGCCTCTGACAACAGTATTCGTAATTACGCAAATGAGATATGGCATATTTCTCCAGTTAATAAAATTAAAGCTTAACAGAGGTTCATAGGTGAAAAACCTCAGACTGTTTACAGGAGGAGCGATAAAGCCGCGCGCATCTATCAGATTTCATCATTCGGGCGGTGAATGTTCCTATTCGGCATTTGAAGTAGCCGATAATATTAAAATAATACTCTCGGTGCCTCGCGCCCTTGGCGTAATTTCAGCGACGGTTGACGTTATGAACGAGTCATGCGACAAGACCATAGCTACGCTTACGGGCGTGTGGTACGGGATATCCTTTGGTTGTGACGAATACGTGTTTGAAACTCGCGCCGAAAATATAGGTGTTGGACTCTTCTTCCTTCGCTTCTCGGTGCGCGGAGCGTTTGGCACGCGATTTGGACGTCGGTGCGGCGAAAACCTGATTTTTGATACCGATAGCTCCTCGCGCGAGTTGCCCCAGCTTACCGTCGCGGATTTCAAATATCCCTCGCCCGAAGGTCTCTACGGCGGTGTCATATACCATGTTTTTGTAGATCGCTTTTGCCGTGGCGGCGAATCAGAGATCCCCGACGGTGCGGTGCTCGCGGATTTCTCGCACGGCATACCTGAGTATCCAGATTTTCCCGGCGCGCCCTTGAAGAATAATACTTTTTACGGCGGGACGCTTGACGGTATTGTGGGGAAGCTTGATTATCTTTGCTCGCTCGGCGTTACGTTACTTTATTTAAGTCCTGTTTTCAAATCGCCGTCAAATCATAAATACGATACAGCCGATTATATGTCGGTCGATCCGATTTTCGGCGGTGATTCAGCACTGCTGCGGCTTATCGCTGCCGCGCGTGGGCGCGGTATACGCATAATACTTGACGGAGTATTCAACCACACAGGCTCCGATAGCATATATTTCAATAAGTACGGCAGGTACGATACCCTTGGCGCATATCAATCAAAGGATTCGCCGTACTACTCGTGGTACGATTTCAAGGAATATCCCGACAAATATACCTCGTGGTGGGATATTGAAATTCTTCCGCGTATAAATCCCGACAAGCCGGAGTGTCGACGTTATTTTGTGGGTGATGGCGGCGTTATTGACAAATATCTTTCCTACGGTATTTACGGGCTTCGTCTTGACGTTGCAGACGAGCTATCCGACGACTTTATCGCAGAGATTAAGAAAACACTCTCCGCGCATGGAGAATCGGTGCTTTACGGCGAGGTATGGGAGGATGCGTCAAACAAAATTGCTTACGGTAAGCGAAAGCGCTATTACCAAGGTGCAGAGCTCGACGGTGTTATGAATTACCCACTAAGGCGCGGTATTATTGATTATATCACCCGCGCGGAAACCGACGCCTTAAGATTCGCGCTCACCGACGTTATAAGCAATGCGCCGAAAAGAATCAGGGATGCACAGATGAATTTGCTCGGTACTCACGACACCGCGAGAATCCTGACAGCGCTTGGGGGCGAATCGTGTGAGGGCAAGAGCAACGAATATCTTTCGAAAAAGCGCATGTCGCCCAAGGTAAGAGCGCTTGCTATAAAGCGCCTTAAGGCTGCATACACTGTTATCACGACTCTGCCGGGCATTCCTACCGTATATTACGGCGACGAGGCGGGACTCGAGGGATACAGTGACCCGTTTAACCGTATGCCGTATCCGTGGGGAAAAGAGGAGGAGGACCTCGTAGCCCATTACAAAAAGATGGGTCAAATCCGCAAAGATTGTGACGTGTATCGGAACGGGGAATTCAAGCTTCATATTCTTGAAAGAGATTTACTGCTGTTTTCAAGATACAAGGATAATGACGCTTACCTCACTGTGTATAACAACTCGGATTCGCGTATAAAAATCGACTTTGATACGCCTGCGTTTTCTCTGAGCAGTAGAGAAACCGACTCGTCGTTTGTTCTATCGCCACTTGAGGCAAAAATCTTCGTTTCATCTGTCGGTTGCGGTGTAAAATTGAAGAAACACCTATAAAAATCAAGGCAGTTTGTCAACCTTGGCAATTGCTTATTCTTTTGACGTACAATTTGGAGATTCTTTTATGACTATCACACTTATCGGTATGCCAGGCTCCGGTAAATCATGTATGGGACGTGCCCTCTCGCGAAGGCTGGGTATGAAGACGCTTGACGGTGACCGTCTCATAGAGCGACGCACAGGGCGTAAGCTACAGGATATTATAAACGAGGACGGGCTTGAGGCTTTTAAGCGCATTGAGGAGGAAACGCTCCTTTCCATTGTGGGTGAAAATCTTATTGTCTCCCCTGGTGGCAGTGCCGTGTATTACGACAGCGTAATGCAGCACTTTAAGGAAAACGGAATAATCGTTTATCTTTACGTAAGCCCCGAGGTTCTCGTCGAGCGGCTCGGAGATTTTTCCAAGCGAGGCATAGTTCTCAAGGACGGGCAGACCATTCATGACTTATATCTTGAGCGAGCTCCGCTTTTTGAAAAGTATGCTGATATAACGATAAACTGTGATGGAACAGCGTATACGAAATATCAGTATATTGCAGAGAGAAAAATTAGATCAGTAATGAAAAACAGGTAAGCGAGATGCCGACTTCGGTCGGCATCTCGCTTATATACTTGCGGATATGCTTTTTAGTGTCTTATAAAATTTATCTACCTCGCTAAGACTATTGAAGGCGGAGAGAGATATTCTGACCGTACCGCCATCGATTGTTCCAAGTCGCTCATGAGCGCTTGGAGCACAGTGAAGCCCTGCGCGTACACACACCGAATGAGCATCAAGGGCGCGCGCAAGCTCTGAGGAAGAGAGCCCTTTAAGATTAAAGGAAACTATGCTTCCATACGAGGGATAAAGAACTGTGCCGTGCACGGCGTCTATACGTTTTTTTATTTCAAGGGCAACTCTCTCTGTTCTTTTCTTGATTTCGGATAGTCCTAATTGGTTTATATAATCAATGCCTGCTCCAAGGGCGCAAATTGCCGGGGTTGAGAGTGTTCCCGCCTCATAACCCTCTGGCAGAAGCGACGGCATAGATCTGCTGATACTCTCGCTGCCACTGCCGCCCTCTATAAATTCTGCCCGCCGTTCAAGGTCTCGGAACACGGTAAAGCCGCAGCCCTGTATTCCGTAGAGCCCCTTATGCGCAGGAGCGCAAAGAGCAGAGCAGGGGCAAGCCGCAAGATCAATTTTTCTGTGTCCTATCGCTTGCGATGCATCGAGTATCAGGTCGAGCCCGTGCTGGGCGGCTATGCTTGACAGTTGCCTCTCCGAAATCTCCTTACCCGTGACGTTCGATGCGAGTGTCGAAACAATACAGGACGTATCAGGGCGTATTATACGCTCGATGTTTGCTCGTACGTCTCCGTCCGTGGAAAAGCACTCGTATTCTATCCCGAGCTTCTTTTTGAGTGCCTCAAGCGGTCTTATGACAGAATTGTGCTCAACGTCAGAAATTATAACGTGGCACTTTTTCCGTATCAGAGTTTTTATAGACATATTCAGTGCGTAGGTTGCGTTATAGGTGAAAACAACTCCCTCGCACTCCGAGACGTTCAGAAGCTCCGCAACTCTCTCACGCACTGAGTATATCTCATCTGCCGCACGTGAGGCAAGCACATGAGAGCTTCTTCCGGGATTTCCGCAGTATCTTTTTAGACAAGAATTTAATCTTTCAATGACACATCTTGGCTTGGGGAAGCTTGTTGCGGCGTTATCGTAATATATCAATTCTTGAGGGGGGAACGGAATATTTTATTCCACCCTCTCCGAGAATTCTGACTGCTTCGAAGTAGTCTTTGTTTGAAATTTCAATGCCGTGTGTGCAACCCGTGCCCTTATCCGATGAGTCTGACTTTATGAGTTTTGACTGAATTCCGTTCTTTAGGAGCAGCTTTCTCGCCTTCATAGCGTAAGTGACGGTTCCAACCGAAACTATAATTGTATTCAAGTCCGAAACTCCTTCCTTGTGCCATAGCACAACTACATTCACGTAATGAATGTAGTAACAGTTTATGCCTTTTTATTAAAAAGTTGACGAAAATGCTGGACTTTTCGCTTTATATATGTTATACTAAATAGTATTAAAGAGAGGACATATTATGCTTTCTGTATGTTGTGCCACGTCTGGCAGCGCTTTTGCCTCGAACACCTATATTATAGGTTCTGACGGCGAGTATGCGGTAATAGATCCGTCGGCAGAGTATTCGCCTCGCTATCTTTGCGGTGGGAAACTGAAATATATCTTTTTAACTCATGCCCACTTTGACCATATGTTGAATATTGATTCGTGGGCAGAGGCAACGGGTGCTACGGTCTACGTCTCTCACGGTGACAAGGATGCTCTTCGCGATTCGTACCGCAACTGTTACCAGCTTTTTTGTGGCAGGGACTGCGGCTATTTCGGCGACGTATCGGTTATGCGAGGCGGCGACTGTTTTCACCTAGGCAGCGAGGTGATTTCGGTAATAGAAACACCGGGGCACACTCACGGCTCGGTGATTTTACTCCATAGCGACTCAGCCTTTGTTGGCGACACCGTCTTTGAGGGCGGTGGCTACGGCAGATGGGATTTGCCAGGTGGTAACTACGAGCAACTGAAGGTCTCGATAAAAGCGATAATGGCACTTGATGACGGGTTAGCGCTTTACCCTGGGCACGGCGGACCCACAACGGTCGCAGATTTTAAGAAATACGTACATTTAAGGTAGAGGATTTTAAGATGGAAGAAATCAAAAGCAATTTTATTCATGACATAATCGATGCGGATTTGGCTGAGAATCCCGAGCTCAAGATTCATACGCGTTTCCCCCCTGAGCCTAACGGTTATCTTCATATCGGCTCCGCGAAGGCTATATGGATTAACGCTATGACCGCAAAAAAATACGGCGGTAAGTTCAACCTGCGTTACGATGATACCAACCCTTCGAAAGAGGATAACGAGTACGTCGAGAGCATTTACGAGGATCTCACGTGGCTTGGCTGTGAGCCGAGTGGCGGAGTTTTTTACGGCTCCGACTACTTTGATAGATGCTACGAGTACGCAGTAGGACTTATCAAGGCAGGGAAGGCATACGTCTGCGACCTCACGGCTGACGAGATGCGTGAGTATCGCGGAACGCTCACCGAGCCCGGCAAGGACAGCCCCTATCGAACGCGTAGCGTCGAGGAAAACCTCGATTTATTCGAGCGAATGAAAAATGGGGAATTCCCCGACGGAGCAAAAACTCTGCGCGCGAAGATTGATATGTCCTCCTCGAATATGAATATGCGCGACCCTGCTATCTACCGTATAGTTCACACCGACCATCACAGGCAAGGAAGTAAGTGGTGTATATATCCTCTTTACGATTACGCTCATCCAATTCAGGACGCGACCGAGGGGATAACCCATTCTCTTTGCTCAATTGAGTTTGAAAACCACCGCCCGCTTTACGATTGGGTGATAGATAACGTAGAGTTCGACCCGCCCCTTGCGGTAAAGCCGAAGCAGCGCGAGTTTGCAAGACTCAACGTAACGCATACTGTGATGTCAAAAAGATATCTTCGAAAGCTTGTTGAAACAGGTCTCGTTGACGGTTGGGACGACCCGAGAATGCCTACGCTTTCGGGTCTTCGCAGGCGCGGATACACGCCTTCTGCGATTTTTGATTTCGTATCCCGCGCGGGTGTTGCCAAGGCTTACAGCATAGTTGACTACGAGCTGCTCGAGCACTGCATTCGCGAGGAGCTCAACGATACCGCTGAGAGAAGAATTGCGATTTTACATCCGATTAAGGTTGTTATAACCAATTATCCCGAGGATAAGGTTGAATATTTTGAGCTTGCAAACAATCCGACCCATCCCGAGCAAGGCACGAGAAAGCTGCCCTTTACCCGTGAGCTTTATATTGACGCAGATGATTTTGCCGAAGTGCCGCCTCCCAAGTTCTTCAGAATGAAACCGGGCGGCGAGGTTCGCCTTATGGGTGCTTATATAGTTAAGTGTAACGAGATCGTCAAAGACGACAGCGGCAATATAGTAGAAATTCGCTGTACTGCCGACCTTGAAACCGGCAACGGTATGCCTACCGACGGCAGAAAGGTTAAGGGCACAATTCACTGGCTCTCCTCGGCTTATGCAAAGGAGTGCGACGTTATGCTTTACGATTTCCTCTTTGATATCGAAAATACGGCAGATATTCCCGAGGACAAGACCTATGACGATTATCTTAACACCGCCTCGGCAGTCAAGGTTTGTGGCTGTAAAATCGAGCCGTCGCTTGACGAGGCGAAGCCCGGCGAGCGCTTCCAGTTTGTAAGAGTTGGCTACTTTGTCAAGGACACGAAAAGGGAAGGGTGCTTTAACAAAATAGTAGGTCTCAAGGATAGCTTCCCCAAGGCGGCAAAATGAGCCGTGCGAGCGTTTTTTTCGAAAGACTCTTACATTTACTCTCGGTTCCAAGGTGTGTGTCGTGCGGAGAACCGCTCGATTTTCATGTGCAAGGACTCTGTCCCGTGTGTCGAATCTCGTATGAGAATACGAAGGACCGCAACTGCTCGCGCTGCTCGCAGGTGCTTTATAGGTGCGACTGCTCGAACAACTTCCTGTCATCACATTGCGTAAAGCGGCTTGTAAAGCTATATAGATATATAAATTCTGATGAAAATCTTGCCGCGAACAGTCTGATTTACAGTCTTAAAAAGGATAATCGCCGTGATGTGTTGAATTTTTTGACCGAGGAGCTTGCAGGTACAATTTCCTCTTCGGTCGGATGCCCGCAAAAATATCTTTTTACAAACGTACCGCGAAGGCGGCGTGCGATAGTTGAATATGGAATTGACCACTCGGGCGAGCTTGCACGGGCACTTGCAAAGCATTTCGGCGCAGAGTATAAAGAACTTCTTGTATCCAAGGCGACTCTTCCGCAAAAGGCAATGCACGGCATTGATAGGTTAAAGAATGCTGAGGTCTCCCCAAAGCGCGACCTTGACCTTACGGGGCGCAGGGTCATACTCGTTGATGATATAGTGACAACGGGAGCCTCTATGGCAGCGTCTGCTATGTCAATACGAGGAATGGGTGCTAAGGAAATAATAGGTGCAACAATTGCTGTTGCATACAAAGATAATTAATTATGACACAAAAAGCGAGGCAGAATTGTTGCCTCGCTTTTAATATTAACTTTGCCTACAGGATTTTTTATACTGTGAGGGGGTCATTCCGGTATGCTTTTTGAATATGGTCGAGAAATAGTGTGAGTTTGAAAACATAAGCATCTCGGAAATCTCAAAAAAGTTGTATTTCGTCTCTCTTATCAGTCGCTTTGCCTCATTTATCTTCATAGTAGCAAAATAATCTATGATTGACGAGCCGCAGGCCTTGGTAAAGCAACGTGATATGTAGGTTTTTCCAAATGACAGCTCACGGCTTAGGTCGTCCATTGTAAATTTGCCGTAAAGGTGTTTTTCCATATAGGCGATAATTTTAAGGACGAACTCGTCGTCAATCGTGTCTTTTGGTGAAAAACGCTTACTCGAAGCGGTATAATAATGGTTTGAGCGAACTATTTCTATCAGCATAAGCTCGAGTCGTAAAAGCACTGTTTGCTGTCCTGCCCAAAGCGCTCCCTCCTCGCGGAGCTTCAGACCCTGCATTTTGGGGTTATTGAAGGGAAGGTCAAAGGTGCTCGACGCCTCGTGTATTATTGCTGCTATATGCTGCTTCGTCTCCATTGAAGCCGAGATTTTTCTGTTTTCAAAATATCGCATGGCAGGGGAAAAAGATGAAAAGGTAATTATAAAAATATTTGGCGCAATCCCCTTTATGGTTTTGAGCATATGACGCTCGTATGGCTTGTGAAAATACATTTCACCTTGATTTAAGGGAATTGTTTCATTACCCGCCACAATATTACAC
>JAZOSP010000034.1:0-2066 GCA_045657165.1 Eubacteriales bacterium | reverse complement strand
GCGGGCTTAAGAAGCACCTTGCCTGCGCCGTACTCGCCAACTATCTCGTGAGGAATGGTCGAGCCGGTGAGCGATACCTTAATAAGATTTTTCTTAGCATCCTCAATTCCCTTGCGGATTGCATCGGGAACCTCTGCTGCTTTACCGAGGCCGAAGCCTACATGTCCATTTCCGTCGCCTACTACCATGATAGCTGCAAAGCGGGCGATACGACCGCCCTTTACGGTCTTGGAAACACGGTTTAATACTACGAGCTGCTCCTGAAGGTCAAGCTCAGCTGCATTGATAATTTTTGCCATGTTAATCTCCTTATAGAATGTTTCTTGTCGAAACAGTGTACAAACCGGCGATTAGAACTTGAGGCCGCCCTCGCGAGCGCCTTCAGCCAATTCCGATACACGTCCGTGATAAATGTAGCCACCGCGGTCAAATACTACCGTGGAAATGCCCTTTTCAAGTGCTCTCTCTGCAAGAGCAGCACCAACCTTGCGAGCTGCCTCCTTGTTGGAGCCGAGTCCCTCAAAGTCCTTTTCGTAGGTGCTTGCGCTAACGAGCGTTACACCTGCTACGTCGTCTATAATCTGAGCAGAGATGTTTGCGTTGGAGCGGTAAACTGCAAGACGGGGTCTTGCGGCAGTACCGGAAATCTTGCCGCGAACTCTCTTATGTCTCTTAAGACGCTGTGCGTTACTGTCAATTCTCTTAACCATTTTAACGCTCTCCTTTCATTACTTACCGGTCTTTCCGGCCTTGCGGCGGATTCTCTCACCGGAATACTTAACACCCTTACCAAGATAGGGCTCAGGAGGTCTCTTGGATCTGATAACGGCAGCAACCTGTCCGACAGCCTGCTTATCAATTCCCTTTACGAGAATGGTAACGTTGTCGGGGCACTCGAATTTAACTCCGTTTGCCTCCTCGAATACGACGGGGTGGGAGTAGCCGAGACCGAGAACTATCTTGCCGTTCTGCTTCTCAACTCTGTAGCCGACTCCGACGATCTCAAGCTTCTTCTCAAAGCCCTTCGTTACGCCGACTACCATGTTATTAAGAAGGGTTCTCGTAAGACCGTGGAGCGCACGGTTCTCCTTCTCATCGTTAGGACGGGTTACAACGAGCTTGTCGCCATCCTGTGCAATATTGATTGCGGGAGCGAAGCTCTGAGTAAGCTCGCCAAGGGGGCCCTTGACGGTAACAACGTTACCCTCGGAGATAGTTACGTTTACGCCTGCGGGAACCGCGATAGGCTCTCTTCCTATTCTTGACATAACTCTTTACCTCCTTACCATACGAAAGCGAGAATCTCGCCGCCAACGTTAGCCTGTCTTGCCTTCTTATCGGTCATAACGCCCTTAGAGGTAGAAACGATAGCGATGCCGAGACCGTTCATAACCTTGGGCATATCCTCACAGTTGGAGTAGATACGAAGACCGGGCTTAGAAACTCTGCGAAGGCCGTGAATAACCTTCTGCTTGCCGGGAGCGTACTTGAGGGTAACTCTGATTATACCCTGCTTGCCGTCCTCGACGATCTGGAAATTCTTAATGTATCCTTCCTCGAGAAGTATCTCTGCGATGGACTTCTTAAGGTTGGATGCGGGGATATCAACAGACTCATGCTTTGCATCGTTTGCATTTCTGATTCTTGTGAGCATGTCTGCAATTACGTCTGAAATTTGCATTTGTTTTTTCCTCCTATATGCAAGTTCATATTTGTCTTGCTGCCGCGGTATGCGGCGGCATATCGGGGGTTAAAGCGCAAAGTACCGTCACAAGATGGCCTTTTTGACGCTTTCCTACCGGTAGTCGGAGATGCGAGAGGCATCTCTTAATTGGAAAACTGATTACCAGGATGCCTTTCTCACGCCGGGAATCTCGCCCTTATAAGCAAGCTCACGGAAGCAAATACGGCAGATACCGTACTTACGGAGATATGCGTGAGGTCTGCCACAGATCTTGCATCTGTTGTAAGCGCGAGTAGAGAACTTAGGCTCTCTCTGCTGCTTGAGTATCATTGACTTCTTTGCCATTATCGTTTCTCCTTACTCTGCAAAGGGTGCGCCCATA
>JAZOSP010000033.1:0-13504 GCA_045657165.1 Eubacteriales bacterium | reverse complement strand
CGGGGAGATTGCATATGTAAGCCATGTCGTAAAAATCAAGCGAGCTAAGATAAATGCCGCGTGACGAGGCATATTCGTACTCGCCGTCAGCGTCGGTATAGGCTTCTAACTCTGAAAAAATTGCGCCGCCGTGAAGCTCGTCGTATTTTAAGAACAGCTCCTTTGACAAAAAGCAAACGTAGTAGTTGCTCATCAGAAGACTCGTTTCAAGAGCCTTGGTGTTGTCTCTGATTTGAATCTCGTTTATTTCCTTATCCGAGCTGTCGCCGCTTGCGTAAAATTCTGATATCTGCTCGGGGGTCATAACGAAAAGGTCGAGCAGATTAACCTCGGCGCTGCCGCTTTCGTCAAAATCATCGCAAACACGCTCAAAACTCGACACGGTACCGAGGTAAGGCGCGATGTCGCCGTCGGCTGAGGTCTTTAGGAGCTTGAAATCACCGGCGTACAATACATGTACGTCGTAGACTGTGCGGGTGCACATTTGAAACGAGCAAATCAGTATTATAGTTACTACGAAGGCAGAAATTATCGTGTGCCACTTATAGTGATACCAGAAATTTTCGAGCTTTGTCATAAGTGGGCTTTTTATGCTGACGTCACCCTCGTATATGTGTTTTTTTTCCATTTTCTATGACCGTTTCCTTAGTTTGGGACTCAAATTAAATCTTAACGTTGCCTCATGGGGATATTAGACAAATTGCGGACTCATCTTACGAAGGTCCGCAATCAAGGATGTCATCAAGCTTCGGGCTTCATTGTCGGGAACAGAAGCACGTCGCGTATTGAGGCGGAGTCGGTGAGGAGCATGACGAGTCTGTCCACGCCGAAGCCAAGGCCGCCTGTAGGGGGGAGACCGTATTCAAGGGCGGTAATGTAGTCGTAATCTACCTCTGCGCGGCAATTCGGCTCCTCCTTGCGCTTAGCTTCGACCTGGCGCTCGAATCTTTCGCGCTGGTCTACGGGGTCGTTAAGCTCGGAGAAGGCGTTGCCGTACTCGGTGCAGTTAATGAAATACTCAAAGCGCTCGGTGAAGGCGGGATTCTCGGGCTTGCGCTTTGCAAGGGGACTGTTCTCGACGGGATAGTCGTAAATAAATGTGGGCTGAATAAGCTTGTCCTCGACGAAAGCGTCGAAGAATTCCACAAGAACCGTACCCCGTGTCGCGTTTTCGGGCACATCAACATTGTGGCGCTTTGCGTCTGCCCTTGCGTCCTCGTCACATGTCCAATCGTTATAATCAACTCCGGAATACTTCTTTACCGCCTCGACCATAGTAAGTCTTTCCCAGTGACCGAGGTCAATTTCCGTGCCTTGATAGGAAATCTTCGTCGAGCCGCAAACCTTGGTTGCAAGCATTTTGTAAAGCTCCTCGACGAGGTCCATCATACCGTAATAGTCGGTATAAGCCTGGTAAAGCTCAATAGAGGTAAATTCGGGGTTGTGCTTTTGGTCCATACCCTCATTTCTGAATATTCTGCCGACCTCGTAAACCTTGTTCATGCCGCCGACGATGAGTCGCTTTAAGTAAAGCTCGGTTTCAATACGGAGATACATGTCCATATCAAGAGTATTGTGGTGAGTCACGAAGGGGCGAGCTGACGCGCCTATCTCAAGCGGAACGAGAATGGGCGTATCAACCTCAAGGAAGCCCTTGTCATCAAGATACTCGCGTATGAGCTTCAGAATCTTTGAACGCTTCACAAACGTGTCCTTGACCTCGGGGTTAACGATGAGGTCAACGTATCTTTGCCTGTATCTTTGCTCGAGATTTGTAAGACCGTGGAATTTCTCGGGGAGGGGAAGAAGCGATTTTGCAAGCAGAGTCGCCGAGGTAGCGTGAACCGAAATTTCACCCGTCCTCGTGCGGAAGAGTGTGCCCTCAACGCCGATAATATCACCAACGTCCCATTTTTTGAACGCGGCATAAGACTCCTCGCCTATACCGTCGCGAGCAACGTAAAGCTGAATTTTGCCCTCGCCGTCAAGCAGATGTGCAAAGGAAGCCTTACCCATAATTCTGCGGCTGACAAGCCTTCCTGCAAGACGTACGGAGATACTTTCGCCCTCGGCAAGCTCTGATTCGCGAGTGGAATACTCCGCGATAGCCTCGGTGCTCGTGTGGGTGGTATCGTATTTCGTGATTGTGAAGGGGTTATTGCCCGATTCGTACAGTGCGTCGAGCTTTGCGCGTCTTACTGCAAGCTCGCTCGTGCTGTTTTGCTGTTGGATATTTTCGTTTGCCATTTTCTGTCCTTTCCGCCCCGCAGGGCAACGCTATGTCGGGGTATCAGTCCTTTGCTCTCGAAACCTTTTTGACCTTGAGATTCATAATACCCTTTGCGACGTTAACTACAACGGTGTCGCCCTCGGAAGCACCGATAAGGGCAAGACCAATGGGGGAAGCGTCGGAAATCTTGCCATTTTTAGGGTCGGTCTCGTATGAGCCTACTATGTGATAGGTAGTATCACTCTTTATTTTCTTGCCACCGTCGTCAAATACGTCAACGATTACTATTGAGCCCACACTGATTTTCGACTCGTCAATCTGCGACTCGTCGATAACCTTAGCATTGGCTATCATCTCGCGAAGCTCGTCAATGCGGGCGTGGATTCTCGCCTGCTCCTGCTTCGCCTCATCGTACTCGCTGTTCTCGGAGAGGTCTCCGAACGCACGCGCGGTGGAAATCTCCTTTTTGTTTTCCTCGACTCTGACGTTTACAAGATAGTCGAGCTCGTCCTGCAGTGCTTTGAAGCCTGCGGGGGTGTAGGTCTTAATTTCGGGCATTGTGATATATCTCCTGAATTTTTATTTTTTTACAAGAAATGCAAACAATTATTTGCTATTTATGAGCCTTGTGAGCTCTGTTATTGCTGTTGCAAGCTGTAAATCCTCGTCATCTGTGTTCTCGACCTCGAGTCCCGGATCGGGGCTTACACCCACGCCGTGGTAGTTTATACCGCAGGGGGGATTGTAATAAGCAGAGGTAAAGGTTACCGACGAGGAGTCGAGAGTATAGGTAACGGTGCTTTGCATAATTCCCTTGCCATAGGTGGTTTTACCGACGACCGAGGCTGTGAGGATACCCATATCGTTGTAGTCGCGCAGAGCGGAGGTGAATATCTCACCGGCTGAGGCGGTGTATTCGTTACAGATAACCACGGAGGGAACCGTAAGCTTGAAGTCTCCCGTCTCACCCGTCGCGGGGTTTCTGTCATTACCTGAATAATAGGTGTGGGGGTTTTTTCCTTTGAACTGATAGGATACTATCGGATTTTCGTTCGGTATCAGATATGAGAGCATAGAAACGACGGTACTCAGATATCCGCCGGGGTTGTCACGCATATCGAAAATTATGCCGCTGACACCCTCGCCCTTCATATAGTCTATTGCCTCCGCAAACTGACGGAAGGTGTTATCCTTGAATTGAGTAACCTTAACGTAGCCGTAGCCCTCGGGGGTAATCTCGTAGGTGACGGTTTTTTCAACAACCTCGGCTCGCGTTGCGGTGAGTATAATTTCTTCGTCGCCGCGAAGCACGGTGACTGAAACGTCGGTGCCTATTTCGCCGCGTATTTTGTAAACGGCATTAAGATATCCGATATCGCTAATAGATTCACCGTCCACACCGATTATATAGTCACCCACCTTGAAGCCTGCCTCCTCAGCGGGTGAGTCTATATTTACCGAGGATACACATATAGTTCCCTCGGTGTGATTGTATTCAACCACCACTCCTATACCGCCAAATTTGCCACTCATATCGGTGTCGTAATTCTCAAACTCGTCGGGAGTCCTGTAAATTGAATAAGGGTCGCCTATTACGTAGACGTATGATGAGATAATCGCGTCGGTTACCTCTTTTTTGTCCTTCAGGTCTATCTCGTCGTAGTAGTTTTCAAGGAAGTGCTCGGCTGTAGCCACGGCATGCGAGAGCGTGTCTCCAAGGCCACCCTCAAAATTGTAGGAGCTTTGGAAAACGTTTTCCGCCCAAACTATCATCTTGTAGCTGTCAAACGGGGGGAAGCCCCAATCGTCAAGATAATATCCGACGTACTCGTAATTTTTCGTATCAGAATCAAGCGTTTCGGCTATCGCGGCTCGTATCTCGCTTTTAGTCGAGGGAGCGCGAAAGAGGTTGCAACCAAAGAGTGAGAGTACAATGCAGACAGTGAGAATGAGCGAGGTCAAACGAGTCAAAAAGTGCGTTGTTTTTTTAATCATCTTTGTACCTTTTAATTATATAATACGGTTGCGGCTTTGCTTCGGGGTTGCTCCGCGATATGCGTGCAACCCCGATAGCATTATCAGAATTTGGTAGGCTTGCTCGTGAGGTATTTTTTAACCATCAGAGCAACCTTGAAGGTAACTGCATGTTCAAACTCGCGAAGGTCAAGACCTGTGAGCTTTCTTATCTTTTCAAGTCTGTAAACGAGGGTGTTGCGGTGCACGAAGAGCTTTCTTGAGGTCTCGGAAACGTTGAGGTTGTTCTCAAAGAAGCTTTGTACCGTCATAAGCGTTTCGTTGTCTAGCGATTCGAGCGAGCCCTTTTTGAAAACCTCCCCGAGGAATATCTCGCAAAGGGTTGTGGGGAGCTGATAAATAAGTCTGCCAATACCAAGGTTTTCGTAAGCCATAACGGGCTTTTCAATGTCGAATACCTTGCCGACCTCAAGCGCTATGCGCGCTTCCTTGTACGCACGGGCGAGGTCCTTGAGGCTTTCCACAATAGAGGAAACGCCGACGAGTGCTCTCGCGCCGTATTCGGTTATCACCGAATTCAAAATGTCCTGTGCGTACGCTTCAAGCTCGGAAATCTCGGTATCGCGAGAAATCTCTTTGACGATAACGACGTCCTGCTCGCTTATGTTAATAACGTAGTCGTGGGATTTGTCTGTGACGATCGACTGAATTATCTCGTAAGGATGGTGCTCGGGGGAGGAGAGAAATTTGATTACGATTACTGCTCTTGACTCCTCGTTGTTAAAATGCAGCTCGTTAGATTTTATGTAAATATCGCTTGGAAGTATGTTATCAAGAATAATGTTTTTTATAAACGAGCCCTTGTCGTATTTTTCGTCATAAAGGCTCTTTATGTTGCCAAGAGAAATGGAAAGCAGCTCTGCCATTCTGTCAGCGTGAGTATCGTCGCCTGAAACGAAAACTATAGAATCATTCTTTGCCGCCGACGCAATAAAACGGTAGGTATATCCGTCGTAGGTAACGGTTCCCGAGGAATATGCGAGCTCCTCTCTTATTCTTTGCTTGGATTCACCTATTTTCGGCAGGTCGCTGCAGGCGATAACGATACCGTTCTCGTCAATGACACCTATCGTTCTGCCTATAACGTCCTTCATCTGCTGTAGTACTGTCTGGAATAAGCGGTTTGACATAAAGAATAATCCTTTCTCATCCGGCGGTTTGATTGCCAAAAATAAAAAGCGCTGCCCCGACACCCCGAACAAGGGTGACGAAACACATGATTTGTCTATACTGTACTATATTTTAACTCATTTTTTGATAATTTTCAATAGTTTTTCGAAAAAAGTTGAAAAAATTCACAAAAAAATTGTTCGATATTTGTCAAAAATTTTATATCGTTGCCATCAAAGCTCAAAAACGTAGGATAATGCCGAGAGGACGTAGGCGGGTGCTGTCTCGCAACGGAGTATCCTTTTTCCGAGGCTGACCGACACTGCGCCTGCCGACACGGCTGCCGCCGCCTCCTCGGGTGAAAATCCGCCCTCGCAGCCTACTATGACGGAGATGTCTTTTGGTGTACCTGCCTCAAGAAGCGCCGACTTAAGAGTGGTTTTATTTTCGTCCTCGTAGCAAAGCAGGGAAAGCGATGAGCGCTTCGTAATATTTAGCATTTCGCTAAAGGATACGGGGGCGAGAACACGGGGCAGTATTGACCTGCCGCATTGCTTTGCGGCTTCCTCGGCAATTCTTGAAAGGCGCGAGACGAGCTTGTCTATTTTTTCCGCCTTGGGGCGCTTTACACAGCGTGAGGATTCGAAGGGAATTACGGTGGCTACACCGAGCTCTACCGCTTTTTGTATTACAGTCTCAAGCTTGTCGCCCTTGGGGTAGGCAACGCACAGCGTTATACTGACGGGCGACTCGCTAACAGCCGCTTGCTCCTCGGTTATGTCGCAAAGACACTCCTCGTCGCGTATTTTTGAAAGAATAGCCAAATAGTCGCGACCCTCGCCGTCGCATAAGGTGACCGAGTCGCCGACTGCCATACGCAAGGAACGGGCGATGTGGCGCGCGTCGTCGCCGCTTATGCATGCGACCTTGCCCGAAATGTCGTCCTTTTTTATAAAAAATCTTGGCATAAAATTCTCCTGTGAAATTCAAAAAAAGTGGTTGAAATGTAAACTCTTGCTGTCTTTTATGTGTTATATATGCACTTGAGGGCTATCCAATCATTCTCGCTCGCTTCGCTGACAACTGCAAATCCGTACCGTTTGACAGCCTCTCTCACTTCGTCTGCGCGTGACTCTATTATACCCGAGAGAATGAGGGTCGCGCCGTGGGAGAGATAGTTGCCGATATCAGGGAGCATTCTGATTATTATATCTGCTACTATATTTGCAACGCAGAAATCGTACCTGCCGCCATCGAGAGTTACACCGGCGAGCAGATCGGATACGTCAACCGATACGTTGGTGCAGCCGTCCGTTGCGACGTTGTCGCGCGCTACCTTGACTGCAACGGGGTCAATGTCGTAGGCATTGCACTTAGAAGCGCCGAGCTTTGAGGCGCAGATTGATAAAATTCCCGAGCCTGTGCCCACGTCGAGGACTCGCTTGCCTCTGAGGTTTTCTTCCTGCATAAGGCGTATTACGAGCCTTGTCGTCTCGTGCGTGCCCGTTCCGAACGCCATGCCGGGGTCCATTCGCACTATGACCTCTCCCTCGCATGCCTCATATTTTTCCCAAGCGGGTACTATCGTTATGCGTCCGAGCCTTACGGGCTTATAGTACTGCTTCCAGCTCTCCGCCCAGTCGTCCTCGCAAACGCCCGTTATGGAAATCTCGGCTTTAATCCCGAGCGCCGGGAGTCTCGCCTCGAGAAAATCCTTGTATTCAAGGAAATTGCGCTCCTCGGGAACGAAAAGCGATACACGCACAGTTTCCTTGTCAGCATTAAGTATTTCGTCGTCAACGAGCTCGCCGTACATACCGTTCAGCGAAAAGTCGCTGAAATCCTCAATCATAAGTCCGTTGTCAAGCATGCTCATAACCGACACTATCGTGTCAAGGTCCGGGGTCTTACCCGTTACCGTGATTTTAGTCCAATCTCCTGCCATGTTAAATCTCCTTTAGCTTTTTGTCGGTCATAGGCTATCTGCCGTGTAAGCTCCTCGGGCGAGGAAAATTTCCTCTCGGGGCGCAGATAGTCGATAAAGTAAACGGTGAGCTCCCTCTCGTAAAGGTCACCGTCGAAATCAAGAATATAGGTTTCAAGATGTGCCGCTCGCGACTCAAAGGTGGGGCAGATACCGACGTTCGTTATGCCGGTGTAGAGCCTATCACCTATCGGAATTGCGGTTTTGTAAACACCCGAGGCAACGGTCGCGCGCCCCTCGGGCAAGGACATGTTGACGGTTGGAAATCCGAGTCGCCTGCCCTCACTTCTGCCGTGGGAAACCCTGCCTTTCACAAAATAGGGAACTGTGAGCAGCTCGCGTGCCCCCGAGACGTCACCCGTGTTTAGTTTTTCACGTATTACGGTTGCGGAAATCGGGTCGCCGAGATGAGTGTATTCACCATGTATTACTGCCTCGCCTCCCGCTAATCTCATAAGACGACACAGGTCGTCAGAGCTGCCGGAAGCCCCCCATCCGAATCGGAAGTTGTAGCCTGCTACGGCAACTGCACATCCCATATCGCGAATCAGCGCCTCACCGACGAACTCCTCGGGGCTCATTCCCGACACCGAGTCAAAGTCTGAGAGAATTACACACTCAACTCCCATATCGGCAATCAGCGAGAGCCTGTCCTCGGTGCTGTAAATTCTCGGCGCAGCACTCTTTAAGCCGCTCTCCGAGGAAAATGTGAAAACGGCGAAGGGCGTACCGCGCTCCTTTGCAATACGCATGCCGTCACCTATAAGCTGTCGGTGTGCCGCGTGTACGCCGTCAAAAAATCCAAGCGCTATCACCGAGCCGTCAAGCGGCAGCTTCGTGCCCGCTCGATATTCAAAAATACGCACGCCCCCTCCTTTCCTTGCGCTATGCAAATTTTACAGTAGGATTTTGTCGGAATTACTCTGCCATTACTATCTCGTAAAGCGAGAGCAGCTCCTCCTCGATTTCATTTTTTCTCGTATCAATCTCGGCGGCCCTGACGTAATCGGTTGCCGCAGAGCCAAAGAGCTCCGAATCGAGCCTTTCAAGCTCGTCCTCAAGCTCGGCTATTTTCGCCTCCGCACGCTCTCGCTGTCGCCTCTCGCTGCGAAGCCGTGCCTGCTCGCGCTTTTTCTCCTCATATTCCTGCTTTGAATCGGTGCGCTCGCGCACAGCTCTTTCGGCTGCGGCTCGCTCTCTTAGTGCAACACGCATACGCATATACTCGGTAAAGGCGTCGTCGTAATCCTCAAGATTATAATCAACCATACCGCGCTCGCTTGTCGGGTCAAGCTCTATTATTCTGGTCGCTATGCGGTTTATGAAATAGCGGTCGTGCGATACCGCGATAACGGTTCCGTCAAAGGCGAGAAGAGCGTTCTCGAGCGCCTCGCAGGAGCCTATGTCAAGGTGGTTTGTCGGCTCGTCCATTATAAGAAGATTTACCTTTTTCAAAATGAGCTTTGCAAGTGTCAGCCGTGCGCGCTCACCGCCAGAGAGCGTCCCCACCGTGCGAAGAATATCGTCTGCGTCAAAAAGGAAAAGGGCGAGTGTCGAGCGCAGCTCGAGGTCGGTGCGGTCGGGGTATTCGTCACGCAGCTCCTCAAAGACCGTCTTGTATTCCGAGAGTCCTCGGTTTTCCTGATCGTAATAGCCGATTTTGATATTGTACCCGAGGGTTAGCGAGCCCTCGGTTGGAGTAAGCATACAGTTAATCAGCTTCATAAGGGTCGATTTTCCCGAGCCGTTTTGCCCGAGAAACAGCACGCGCTCATAGCGCCTTATAAGAAAGGTTAGGTTCTTTATCAGTGCGTGCTCACCGTATGAGAAGCCGAGTCCCTTGACCGATAGCACGTCACCCGCAGACTCCTCCTCGCTGAGGAATGAGAGCCTGATATCGCGCGGTGCGGCGGGGGCAAGCTCGATTTTTTCCATTCTCGCGAGCTGCTTTTCCTTTGAGCGAATCGTGACGAAATTATGCTCCCTGTTGCAGCGGCGCTGAAACTCTATGTTCGCGCGGATTTTTGCAATCTGCTTTTGCTGCTCCTTGTATCTTTTTTCAAGCGACGCTGCCTCCCGCTCCTGCTCAGCCTTGCAGGCAGTATAGCTACCATTGTAGAGGCGAGCTCTTCCGTATTGAAGCTGAAGAGTTTTATTTGTCGTGCGGTCGAGGAAATAGCGGTCGTGCGATACTATAAGCACCGTCTTTTTATAACCTGCTATAAAGCCCTCAAGCCATTCGAGAGCGTCAATATCAAGGTGGTTTGTCGGCTCGTCGAGCATAAGAATATCAGGCTCGGTGGCAAGAAGTCTTGCAAGGGCAAGACGAGTGTACTGACCGCCCGAGAGGGTTGATATCCTTTGATTTATAAGCCCGTCGTCGAAGCCGAGTCTTAGGAGCATGCCGCGGCAGCGCGAGCGGAATTCAAGCCCGCCGCCATCGGAAAATTTGCGGTTTTCCTCGTTAAGCCTCGACGTCAAGGAAAGAGTTTCGCCGTCGTCACCGCGCTCGGCAGCCGCGGCAAGAGCCGCTTCGGTCCTTTGAATATCCGCCTCAAGCGAAATAAGGTGCGAGAAGGCGGTGTACATATATTCAAGACACGTCAGCTCGCCCGGGAGCGAGGTGAGGTCGGGGTTCTGCTCGAGAAGCCCAAGCGAGAGCCCGCGTCCGACGTAAACCGAGCCGGAGTCGGGTGTGTACTCGCCTGTGATAACTCGGAAAAGCGAGGTTTTTCCGGCACCGTTAACTCCAATAATGCCGACCTTGTCGCCCTCGTTAAGAGCAAAGCTCACGTCTTTTAGTATAACGTCGGTTCCAAAGGTGAGATTTATATCCTGTGTTGATAGACTTATCATTTGTTAGGATTTCTCCTTGAGTGATTGCTTTTTTGCGACACGGGGGCTATGTTGCCGCTTCTTTGCGAAGAATTGAGAGTGCTTTTTCAAGCTCCTCGGGCAGAGGACACTCAAACGTCATTCGCTCGCCCGTCTTGGGGTGGGTGAGCGAGAGCCTTTTCGCGTGCAGTGCCTGCCCAGAAAAGAGAGATTTGTGGCGCGACTCGAATCTCGTCGTGCCGCCTCCGTAGGTTTCGTCACCGAGCAAGGGGTGACCCGTGTATGACATATGAACTCTTATCTGGTGAGTCCTGCCTGTTTCAAGTCGAAGCGAGAGATAGCTGACCTCGCCGAATCGCTCGAGGACGGTGTAGTGCGTGGTCGCCTCCTTTGCCGTGTGGCTGCCGTCGCGTATAACCGCCATTTTTTTTCGGTCGATTGGGTGTCTGCCAATGGGGTAGGACACCGTACCCGAGTCTTCGCGAAAGCCGCCGCGCACGAGCGCGTGATATTCTCGCTCGATTCCGTGGTACGATAGCTCCTCTGCCAGTGCCGCGTGTGCCTCGTCACATTTTGCGACGACGAGCAGCCCAGAGGTGTCCTTGTCAATTCTGTGAACTATACCGGGGCGCATAACGCCGCCGACGCCCGAGAGCGATTCGCGGCAGTGATAGAGCAGGGCGTTTACAAGCGTGCCGTTATAATTGCCGGGTGCCGGGTGTACGACCATGCCCTTGGGCTTATTTATAACTATTATCCACTCGTCCTCGTAAATTACGTCAAGCGGTATATTCTCCGGCTCGACATTGTATTCGACGGGCGCGGGTAGTTCAAAGGCAACGGTGTCGCCCGCCCTCAGCGTGTGCTTTTTAGGAGCGAGCGCGCCGTTTACCGTGACACGCCCCTCCTCTATCAGTCTGATTGCAGCATTTCGCGAGAGGTCGGTCTCAGATGACAGCCAGCTGTCAAGACGCATGCCCTCGCTGCTTTGTAAAACCGTCAGAATCATTTTTTGTCCTTTGAATCCTTGTTTTTTGCTTCGTAAAGGAAAATCGATAAAAGCAGAAGCGCCGCACCGACGCATACGAAGGAGTCTGCGCCGTTGAATACGGCGAAATTGATGAGCCTGAAATCTATAAAATCAACAACGTATCCAAGCGCGAGCCTGTCAATCATATTGCCAATGCCGCCCGATATAATCATGGCGAGAGATACCGCCATTAGTGTGTTCTCGGCATGTCCGAGATAAAGGTAGAGCAGCATAGCAATTATTGCTACGGTCGATACTACCATAAATATCCATCGGTTATCTGCAAGCATGCCGAACGCCGCGCCGCGGTTTTCGACGTAGGTAAGGTGAATTACGCCCTCTATTATCGGGTGGGTGTCTATTGGCGCAAGATACTCCGCCGAGAGTAGCTTTGTCAGCTGGTCGATACCGATACCGAGAGCTATCGTGAGGGTGTAAAGTATATATTCTAAGGGGGTTCTCTTTTTTATCATTTGTGTTCCTCGCATAACGTTAAATGACGGGCAGCAGGGATTCAAGAATCCATACGATAAGGTAGGTTACAAAAAATGCCCAATCTATGGGCGAATTCTGTCCTACGTTCAGCTTGACCATTATCATTCGCACGGGGGCAACGAGCGGCTCGGAGATGTAGCAGGCAAGAAGATAGATTCTGCTTTCCTCAACGTCGAAGAAAATAGGCATAAGCGCTCTGACTGTCATGGCAAGCGAGACGAGCGCGAGCAAAAGCTGCACCGCCTTGGCGATTATAAAAAGTACTGTTTCCACGGTAATATCCTTCTCTGCGGAGCCGGAGCTCCGAGTAGTATTTAGGGGGCCGCACACGGACACGAGCCTGTGTGCGGTCCCCGCACTTTATTAGTCCTCGTCTGAAACGTCAACGTTGTGAGGAGTGATTATGTAGGTGCTCTTCGATACGTTCTTGATATCTCCGTCGGTGCAATAGGTTACACCGTTAAGAAAATCGAGCATTCTGACGACAGACGCGCCGTCGAGAAGCTCAAGATTGAGGAACACCGTGCAGCCGTCAAGAAGATAATCGGCAACGGTGCTGACCTCCTCAAAGCTTTTCGGTCTTACCACCTTAAGCTCAATATTGCTGTTTGCATCGCCTGTGTTGGCTATCATCGGGGTCGCGGGTCTTGACACCTGATGTACCTCCTTTATTTCATTTGCGCTTATGGGGTCGACCTCGTCGTATTCCTTGAACACGGGCTCGCTTACCGCTGCCGTGCCGTCCTTTGCCTCGCGCATTTTTTTAAGCTTTTCCGAAAGTGAAACGAACATTTATCTTTCTCCTTTTCTTTTATCAAACAATTTCCGCCCGACTCTTACGAGAGTCGCGCCCTCCTCGATGGCAACCGCGTAGCTGTCGCTCATTCCCATTGAAAGTATAGGCTTGCCCTCAAAGCCGTAGGTGCTTTGAATTTTATCGAAAATTTCCTTTGTAAGCCTGAAATAGGGGCGCATATTCTCCGAGTCGTCAAGCGGAGGCCCCATAGTCATAAGACCGCTGACGATAAGGTTTTTGTACTCGCGTACCTTAAGGAAGAAATCCTCGGCGCACTCGGGCAGAATACCGCCCTTGTTTTCTTCTCTTGCTGAGTTTATCTCAATCAAAACGGGCACGCGCCTGCCAATTTTACCTGCCTGCCTGTTAATTTCCTCTGCAAGGCGCTCGGAATCAAGCGAGTGTATGAGCGCGACCTTATCGATAATATACTTGACCTTGTTGCGCTGGAGTGTGCCGATTTCGTGAAGTGCGGGGGTTAAGCCGTGATTCTCAAGCAGCTCCCCGCGTCTCTTAAGCTCCCCGGGGCGGTTCTCGCCGATATCCGCAGCGCCTGCGCGGACGAGTGCTATAAGCTCCTCGTCGGTGCCACTCTTCGTAACCGATACGAGAGTGACGGGTGTGCTGCCGCGAGCTGCCGCAAGGATATCAAGCTCTCCTCGGAGCTCGTCGTAGTTTTTCTTTATATATCCGTAATCTTCCATAAAGCAAGAACTCTTTTTTCGTATTTCTTAGTGTGACGCGGGGAAAAGCTCCGGCGCGCACACCTCAACTTATATAATTATAACATATACGCGAGTGAGTTTGCAAGTGCCAAAGAGAATTTTTTTGAAAAATATTATGCTCGCGTGTACGTTTGTCAATGATGTGAGACCAAAAAGTTAAAAAAAGAAATTGGTTAGTTAGAATAATGCTCTGCGAGGTGAATGAATGAGGGGTGGAGCGAAGCGGAACCCCGAAGGAATGAAGCTCGCAGAGCGTCAGCCGCCA
>JAZOSP010000032.1:0-1799 GCA_045657165.1 Eubacteriales bacterium | reverse complement strand
GACCGAATCGGTCGGGCGACAGGTACTATTTTATTCGTCGGTATCGGGAGTCTGGGGAACGTAAGTCCTGGTTGCGTCGTAGCTAAACTTGATATTGTCAATATAAAGCGAAGCCTTAGTATCAGTTCTGTCGTAAATTGTGACACTGTTAATCTTTTCCACGACGGGCTGTGCCGAAATTTTGTTGTAGTAGTGATTACTCTCGCCGGCGTAGATGCCGTTGATGTACACGACGATATGAGCCTCGGTCGCGCTCACGGGATAGTATTCAACCTTAAGATTGAACCAATCACCAACGTTTTCCGAAACGCCAAGGTCAACAGCGGTAGCATTCGAGGTGGATTCCCACGTAGCAAGCTTGACCTTGCCGCCCGAAACATTAAGAGAAAGCATAAAGGCGTTCAGGTCAATATCGCTGAAGAGTATCTGATATGCGCCGCTGTCAGAAGCTACCGCTACAACGTCGTCAACGCAGATATCAGCCTCAAAGGTGAATACCGATTTCTTAACAAGCGTGGACTCAATGCCGATTTTAGCCACTCTCTGTCCCTGAATCGACGTAAGCTTATACGCCATATTGTCAGCGTTATCGGTCGTCGCCTTGTTCTCAACCGAGAAGAAGCCATCGGTGCCGGTGAAGACCGTGGGGTCAGCTACGCCGTCCTCGAAATCTATAATATCGTTGACAACGGTATCGGGCTCAACCATAATGCCGGCTCCGGGTACTACGTCAGCTTCGGAGAAGTTTGCCGCCGTCGAGGTGATACAGTCAATGTTATCAAGGAGAATCTTCGAGGCAGGGCCTGTTCTCGCAAAGAAGTTTATCCTATTGACGTAGGTCATAGGTGCGGGCTTCGGAACGGTGCCGGTCTTATCAGCAAAGTAGGGCTGGTTGTTAGAGATATTGTTTACGAAGTAGTTATCGCTTACCTTTACGCATACGTCATTCTTATAAACCTTGATTTTCGCGATATTTTTGCCGGTTTCCTCGTCCTCTAAGACGTAATACTCGAACTTAAGGTTGAACCAGGTGTCGGTCTTTTCGGTTATCTCAAGGTCGTTTATATACTTTGAATCAACGTAAGAGTCGGTCGTATTGTCACGGATGTAAACTACACCGCCGCCGGTTGAAATCTCAACCATATACGCGTACCAGTTGTTCTGGTTCGTGTTTTGGAAGAATATCTGATAAATGGGACCCGTATCAGCCGAATCAACGTAAAGGTCAAAGGAGAGCGTGAAGCACTGAATCTTCTGGTGCGAGCTCTTTGCTTCAACGTTAACTTGGAGATAGTTGTTAGCTATAGAGGTTACCGAAAGAACCTTGCCGTCATCGCCGTTACGCTGCTCAAAGTCTATTACCTCTACAGCCTCACCTGCGGAGGTAGCCGAGCCTGCAACTACACGTGCGGGCAAATCGGTACCGTCGTAATCCTCAAAGTCAAGGCACTCGTTTGCGGGAACAGGCTGCTTTACAACGGCACCGGTGGTTTCAACGGTATCGCGGAAGGAAATATAATCGGAATACTTGAGCATAGGAACTCTCGAGATATTCAAGCAGCCGAAGAGCGAGTTAAGTATATAGTGCATAGCGCACGCGGTTCCGTTAACGTCACCCTCGTTGTAGCCAAGAGAGGTGATAACGCCCTGGTTGTTAGTAAGAGAGTTACCGTTCTCAAGGTAGGAGAAGGAGCCGTCCTCGTGCTTATAGGGAGTAAGCTTCTCTATAGTTCTGGTTATAAGATCGGGAAGCTTCGTATAAATCTTCTGATAGAGGCTCGCCTCGTTATAAATCGGGG
>JAZOSP010000031.1:0-6410 GCA_045657165.1 Eubacteriales bacterium | reverse complement strand
AGTCATACCTGATTGAGAGGGTTATATGAAGAAAAGATACAAAATTAAATTTTCAACGACGCAGCTGATAATGATTAGCTTTATGCTGGCTATTCTCGTTGGCAGCCTGCTTCTCGCCCTGCCGATAAGCTCGGGGCGCGGTGAAGCTGTTCCGTATATCGACGCTCTCTTTACCGCAACGTCGGCAACCTGCGTAACGGGACTTACGACACTTACTACGGTCAGCACGTGGAGCGTATTCGGTCAGGCGGTGATTCTCTGCCTTATACAAATAGGAGGACTCGGCATTATTACCGTGATGTCGGGAATTATGCTTTTGGCACAGAGAAAAATCAGACTGCGTGACAGTCAGCTTATCGGCGACTCCTTCAATCTTAATTCGCTCTCGGGAATATCCGAGTTCGTTCGCAGCGTAATATTCGGCGCTCTCGCCGTAGAGGCGGCAGGCGCTCTCGCTTATATGACCGTGTTTGTGCCCGAGCTTGGGGCAAAGGGGGTTTGGGTATCAGTCTTTAATTCGGTGTCGGCTTTCTGCAACGCGGGGATTGATATTATCTCCGAAACGAGCCTCACTGCCTATGCAACGAATCCCGTCGTGAATCTCACGACCTGCTTCCTTATCGTACTCGGAGGTATCGGCTACGTTGTGTGGTGGGACGTAATTCGAGTCTTGCGTGGCTTTGGCAGGCAGGGGCTCGGAGCGCTGAAGCGCCTTACGCTTCACAGTAAAATCGCTCTTTCGACGACGGCGATTCTAATCCTTGGCGGTGCGGCGCTCTATTTCGTCTTTGAGTATTCAAATTCGCAGACTCTCGGCGGCTACTCGCTATTCGATAAAATTCAGATTTCATTTTTCCAATCGGTCACCACGAGAACCGCAGGGTTTGCGACAGTGGCACAGGAAAATCTTACGGGCGCTTCAACTATACTGACTATGATTTTAATGTTCATAGGCGGCTCGCCCATCGGTACTGCGGGCGGTATTAAAACGGTGACCCTTGCCGTTCTCGTCGCCACGGCGGTCTCAACCGTGAGAAACCGCGACGACGTATCGATGTTCGGAAGAAGCCTGACGAGGCAGGTTACGAGAAAGGCTGTTGCGGTTACGGCAACGTCGCTTGCGATAGTCGTTTGCTCCTCGCTTTTGCTCTCGTTTACTCACCCGTCGCTCGAGGTTACCGACGTCGTTTACGAGGTTGTCAGCGCAACCGCTACCGTAGGACTCACGCGCGGCATTACGGTCCTTCTTGCCCCCGTCGGTAAAGTAATAATAATACTCGCTATGTATCTTGGTCGCGTAGGGCCGATATCCTTGGCGGTGCTGCTTAATTTCAGGAGCTCCGTCACAAATAATATTAAGAATCCGACAGAGGACGTAAGCGTCGGATAAATGAGAAGGGAAGTGCACTAAAATGGGAATAAAGAAATCGTACGCCGTTGTAGGACTTGGCAGATACGGCTTTTCGGTTGCGAGAGAGCTCGTCAGCGTCGGAGCTGACGTTCTGGCGATAGATTCGTCTGAGAGTGTAATCAACATGGCTGCTACCGAGCTACCGTACTGCAAATGCGCCGATATCACAGACCCCGAGGTTATAAAAAGGCTGGGCATCGCAAGCATTGACGTGGTCGTTATCGCCATGGCACACAACCTTGAGGCAAGCGTTCTCGCGGTTATGCTTTGTAAGGAGGCGGGCGTCAAAACGGTAATTGCAAAGTGCTCAAGCGAGATGAATATGAAAATACTCCGCAAGGTCGGCGCGGATAAGGTGGTATTCCCCGAGAATGAGTCGGGAATAAGGCTTGCAAAGAATCTGCTCAGCTCCGGCTTCGTTGACGTAATAGACCTCTCGCGCGAGGTGTCGCTCGTTGAGCTTGAAGTAAAGCCCGAATGGGTTGGCAAGAGCCTCGTCGATCTAAATCTGCGTAAAAAATACTCGGTTAACGTTGTGGCAATAAGAGAGGGCGATAGGCTCGTGACGAGCATAGACCCGTATGCGCCGCTTGCCGAGGGCTCGCAGATAGTTATTATCACGAGCACCTCGACTCTTGCTAAGCTGAGGTGAAAATGACCTCTAAATATTATTCAAAGAGCGAGCCTGTGTCGGTGCTTCCGCTTGATAGCTACGACGCTCTCACGGCGCGCGTGGCGCTCGAGCGCCTGCTCGAGCCTATCGGTGGGTTATCGTTTGTAAATGAGGGGGCGTGTGTCGTTATTAAGGCAAATCTCGTGTCTGCGATGAAGCCCGAGGAGGCGGCAACCACCCACCCCGTGTTAATTTGCGCCCTCGTTGATATGCTCGTCGAGCGCGGCGCCCGCGTCATCGTGGGCGACAGCCCCGGCGGTCTTTATACCTCCGCCTTCGTCGGGAGGGTTTACAGAGTCTCGGGCATGACCGAGGTCACCTCTCACGGCGCAAGACTTAACGACGACTTTTCCGAGAGGGAAGCGCATTTCCCCGAGGGTAAGGTTCTAAAGAGCTTTGCCTACACGGGCTATCTTGATAAGGCTGACCTCATAATCAATTTCGCGAAGCTCAAAAGCCACGGCATGATGGGCATGTCCTGTGCGGCAAAAAATATGTTCGGCACGGTCCCCGGCGTCATAAAGCCCGAGTACCACTTCCGCTTCACGCGCCACGAGGATTTTGCCGATATGATAGTCGACCTCAACGAGTATTTCCACCCCGTCCTCTCAATAGCCGACGCCGTCGTCGGCATGGAGGGCAACGGCCCGACGGCAGGCACGCCGCGGCATATGGGCTGTCTTTTAGCCTCTCGCTCGCCCCACACGCTTGATATGGCGGCGGCAAGGCTGCTCGGCTTTGTCCCATCGGAGCTGCCTATACTCGAGGCGGCAAGGGGGCGCGACCTCGTGCCCGACAGCTTCTCTGAGCTTAACGTCATCGGCGACCTTGATTCGCTCATAGTTCCTGACTTTGAGCGCGTCGTGGAGAGGCGCTCGCTCGAGTTCTCGGGTGACGGCAAGAGCCCTATTAAGAAATTCTTCGCGAGAATCGCAGGAGCGATACTTAAGACCCGACCCGTGCTAAAAAAACACATCTGTGTCGGCTGCGGCGTCTGCCGCGATATCTGCCCTGCGAAGGCTATAAAAATAGAAGGCGGCAAGGCAAAAATCGACCGCGCCACCTGTATCAGGTGCTTCTGCTGTCAGGAGTTCTGCCCGAAAAGCGCTATGAAGGTCGGCAGAACACCGCTTGCCGCTATCTTCCACTCGGAGAAAAAGTAAGCTATAGTTTACAAAATCGCTGTGCTCCGACGTTCCTATGGCGCGCGTTTGGCATATTCTACATAAATTAACGCGCGGCGGCACGCAAAATTAAGCATTATTCCTATTGACTTTTATAAACTAAAGTTGTATAATTACATTATTAAATTTATTTTAATGAAAGGAATTACCGCAAGGTAATCAAGGCAAACAGCAATGGATAGAGTTTATAACTTTTCCGCAGGTCCCTCTATGCTTCCGCTTGAGGTACTTAAAAAGGCACAGGAGGAGCTTCTTTGCTACGGCGACAGTGGTATGTCGGTTATGGAGATGAGCCACAGAACTCCCGAGTTCGAGTCGATACTTCACGCAGCCGAGGAGTCGCTCCGCAAGCTTATGAATATTCCCGAGAACTACAAGGTTCTTTTCCTTCAGGGCGGCGCGTCCACGCAGTTTGCTTCGGTTCCCCTGAACCTTCTCTCCGAGCACAAGTGCGCCGACTACATAGTATCCGGTCAGTTCTCGAAGAAGGCGGCTATGGAGGCTAAAAAGTACGGCGATATCGCCATCGCTGCCTCCTCGGCAGGCGCAACCCCCACCTTCTCGACCGTTCCCGAAACCAAGAGAGCAGATTTCCGTCCCGACGCCGACTACGTTCACATCTGCTTTAACAACACCATCTACGGCACTAAGTTCCACTATATCCCCGACACGGGTAACATTCCCCTCGTTGCGGATATGTCGTCCTGCATTCTCTCAGAGCCCGTTGACGTATCTAAGTTCGGTCTCATCTACGCAGGCGCGCAGAAGAACGTTGCTCCCGCAGGCCTTACCATCGTCATCGTTCGCGAGGACCTCATCGGCTCGGCAAGAGTTGACACCCCCGCAATGCTTGACTACAAGCTCATGGCTGACAACGACTCAATGTACAACACGCCCCCCTGCTGGCCCATCTATATCGCCAAGCTCGTCTTTGATTGGATTCTCTCCATCGGCGGCCTTGAGGAGATGAAGCGCCGCAACGAGAAAAAGGCGAGCGTGCTCTACGACTACCTCGACAGCCAGTCCTACTACACCGCAACCGTTGATAAGAAGTGCCGTTCTATGATGAACGTCGTATTCGTCACGGGCGACGCCGAGCTTGATAAGAAGTTTGCAAAGGAAGCCGCAGCGGCAGGTCTCAAGAACCTCAAGGGTCATCGCTCGGTCGGCGGCATGCGCGCCTCTATCTACAACGCTATGCCCTACGAGGGCGTCGAGGCGCTCGTTGCGTTTATGAAGAAATTCGCAGAGGAGAATCCCAAAATCGGGAACTGATAGATCATGAAAAAAATTAAGCTTATGAATAAAATCGCCGCTGTCGGCACTGACGTTTTCGACAGGGCAAAGTACGAGGTGTCGGACGCAGTAAGCGCTCCCGACGCTATCATGGTTCGCTCGGCGAACCTTCACGAGATGGAGTTTAACCCCGAGCTCGTCGCTATCTCGCGTGCGGGTGCGGGTGTCAACAACATTCCCGTCGACGAGTGCGCGGCGCGTGGCGTCGTAGTATTCAACACCCCCGGCGCAAACGCAAACGGCGTTAAGGAGCTTGCAGTAGCGGCCCTCATCCTCGCTTCTCGCGACGTCGTTGGCGGTATTGAGTGGGCAAAAACCCTTGCTGACGACCCCGATATCGCAAAGGCTGTTGAGGCAGGCAAATCGAAGTTCGCAGGATGTGAAATTCTCGGCAAAACCCTCGGTGTAATCGGTCTCGGCGCTATCGGCGGCATGGTCGCCAACACCGCCAAGAACCTCGGTATGCGCGTCGTCGGCTGCGACCCCTACCTCACGGTTCACGCGGCTTGGTCGCTCTCAAGCTCGGTTCACCACGCCGACAGCTACGACGAAATTTACGCCGTCGCAGATTACATCACGCTCCACGTTCCCTCGACCAAAACCACCAAGGGAATGATCAACCGCGAAACGCTTGCGAAGATGAAAAACGGTGTCCGTATCATCAACCTCGCACGCGCCGACCTCGTTGACGCCGAGGCGATGAAGGAAGCACTTGAGAGTGGAAAAGTGGCTGCATACGTCACCGATTTCCCCACTCCTGCTACGATTAACCTTAAAAACACGGTGAACATTCCCCACCTTGGCGCTTCGACCGCCGAGAGCGAGGACAACTGCGCGGTTATGGCGGCAGAGGAGCTCTGCGACTATCTTGAGCGTGGTAATATCAGAAACTCGGTTAACTATCCGACAGTTTCCATACCCCACACGGGCGAAGCACGTATCTGCATAAACCACCTCAACGTGCCTAACGTCTTGACCCGTGCGACAGGTGTCGTCTCCGCCGAGGGCATCAATATTGAGAATATGTCAAGCGGATCAAAGGGCGACTACGCTTATACCATCTTGGAGATGGCGGTTGACGTTCCCGAGTCGGTTATCCCGAAGATTGAGGCTATCGACGGCGTAATCAAGGTAAGAGTTCTTTAATTAAATATTACCCCGCGCGGACACCTCGTGTGTCCGCGCGTTTTTATTTAGCCGCGCACCTGTCAACTATCGTTCCGCTACCCTTGTCACAAATGACTAAAACTGAAAAACTAAAATTGTAAAAGCCTACGAAATTTATGCGCCACAATCCGAATTTATTGACCGCGGCGTCAATATATGGTAAAATAAAAACGGAAATAGTATAAAGTCATAGTAAGACAAGGTGGAGGTGAGCTTTATGAATTTTTTTAGCGACTCCTTGACTTTTTCGATGGATTTCGTATTCGTATATATTTACGACGAAAGCGGAACACCCATGGCAATTAGGTACTGTACTGTTAGCAATATGTCGTCGGAGCTTTGGCATACCCTCTATTTAGAGAAGAACATGTTCGGCGACGTGGTAGCAATATACGATGAGTACGGCAACAAATGCATAAGCTACACCTATGACGCATGGGGCAACCACACCACGACCTACCACGCAGGCACGACGAGCCAATCTATTGAGGCATACAACCCGTTCAGATACCGTGGCTACTACTACGACGACGAAACAGGGCTCTATTATGTATCCAGCCGTTATTATGATCCTGAGATTGGTCGGTGGATTAGTCCGGAACCCAATATGTACAGCGGTCTATTCGATAACAAAACACCCGTTTTAGCGTACAATGTATATGCTTATTGTATGAATAAT
>JAZOSP010000030.1:0-8439 GCA_045657165.1 Eubacteriales bacterium | reverse complement strand
TATGGGCGCACCCTTTGCAGAGTAAGGAGAAACGATAATGGCAAAGAAGTCAATGATACTCAAGCAGCAGAGAGAGCCTAAGTTCTCTACTCGCGCTTACAACAGATGCAAGATCTGTGGCAGACCTCACGCATATCTCCGCAAGTACGGTATCTGCCGTATCTGCTTCCGTGAGCTCGCCTACAAGGGCGAGATTCCCGGCGTGAGAAAGGCATCCTGGTAATCTTTTTCCAAAATTCGAGATGCCTCTCGCATCTCCGACTACCGGTAGGAAAGCGGCAAAAAGGCCACCTCGATGGCGGTACTTTGCGCTTTAACCCCCGATATGCCGCCGCTTTTTGCGGCAGCAAGATAATATGAACTTGCATATAGGAGGAAAAACAAATGCAAATTTCAGACGTAATTGCAGACATGCTCACAAGAATCAGAAATGCAAATGATGCAAAGCATGAGTCTGTTGATATTCCCGCGTCCAATCTCAAGAAATCTATCGCACAGATACTTCTCGAGGAGGGATACATCAAGAATTTCCAGATTGTTGAGGACGGCAAGCAGGGCATTATCAGAGTTGCCCTCAAGTACGCTCCCGGCAAGCAGAAGGTTATTCACGGCCTTCGCAGAGTTTCAAAGCCCGGTCTTCGTATCTACTCCAACTGCGAGGATATGCCCAAGGTTATGAACGGTCTCGGTATCGCTATCGTTTCCACCTCCAAGGGCGTTATGACCGATAAGAAGGCAAGACAGGCTAACGTCGGTGGCGAGATTCTCGCCTTCGTATGGTAAGGGGAGGTAAAGAGTTATGTCAAGAATAGGAAGAGAGCCTATCGCGGTTCCCGCAGGCGTAAACGTAACCATTTCCGAGGGTAACGTAGTTACCGTTAAAGGTCCCCTTGGCGAGCTTACCCAGAGCTTCGCTCCTGCAATTAGCATTGCACAGGACGGCGACAAGCTCCTCGTAACCCGCCCGAACGACGAGAAGGAGAACCGTGCGCTCCACGGTCTTACGAGAACCCTTCTTAACAACATGGTAGTAGGCGTAACGAAGGGCTTTGAGAAGAAGCTTGAGATCGTCGGCGTCGGCTACAGAGTTGAGAAGCAGAACGGCAAGATAGTTCTCGGTCTCGGCTACTCCCACCCCGTCGTATTTGAGGAGGCAAACGGAGTTAAGTTCGAGTGCCCCGATAACACTACCATAATCGTAAAGGGTATCGACAAGCAGGCTGTCGGTCAGGTTGCTGCCGTTATCAGATCCAAGAGACCTCCTGAGCCCTACCTCGGTAAGGGTGTTAAGTATTCCGGTGAGAGAACCCGCCGCAAGGCCGGAAAGACCGGTAAGTAATGAAAGGAGAGCGTTAAAATGGTTAAGAGAATTGACAGTAACGCACAGCGTCTTAAAAGACACAAGAGAGTTCGCGGTAAGATTTCCGGTACTGCCGCAAGACCCCGTCTTGCAGTATATCGCTCGAACGCTAACATCTCTGCTCAGATTATAGACGACGTACAGGGCGTAACGCTCGTTAGCGCAAGCAGCTACGAGAAGGACTTTGAGGGCCTTGGCTCCAACAAGGAGGCAGCTCGCAAGGTTGGTGCTACTCTTGCAGAGAGAGCACTTGCAAAGGGCATTTCCACGGTAGTATTCGACCGCGGTGGCTACATTTATCACGGACGTGTATCGGAATTGGCTGAAGGCGCTCGCGAGGGCGGTCTTAAGTTCTAATCGCCGGTTTGTACACTGTTTCGACAAGAAACATTCTATAAGGAGATTAACATGGCAAAACGTATCAATGCAGCTGAGCTTGACCTTCAGGAGCAGCTCGTAGTATTAAACCGTGTTTCCAAGACCGTAAAGGGCGGCCGTATCGCCCGCTTTGCAGCTATCATGGTAGTAGGCGACGGAAATGGACATGTAGGCTTCGGCCTCGGTAAGGCAGCTGAGGTTCCCGATGCAATCCGCAAGGGAATCGAGGACGCAAAGAAAAATCTTATTAAGGTATCGCTCACCGGCTCGACGATCCCTCACGAGATCGTTGGCGAGTACGGCGCAGGCAGAGTGCTTCTTAAGCCCGCTGCTCCCGGTACCGGTATTATAGCAGGCGGTACGGTTCGTACCATTCTCACTCTCGCAGGTGTCAAGAACATCCGTGCAAAGTGCCTTCGTTCCTCTAACCCCACCAACGTGGTTAAGGCAACATTCGAGGCTCTTCGCTCGCTCAGAACCGCAGAAGAGGTTGCGGCTCTCCGTGGCATCAGCGTAGAAGACGTAAAGGCGTAAGGAGGTTATCGGTATGGAAAACGTAAAGGTAACTCTCGTAAAGAGCCTCATTGCCTGCAAGAAGGCACAGATCGCTACCGCACAGTCGCTTGGTCTTAAGAGACCCGGTGACAGCACCGTGCAGAAGAACGACGCCTGCCTTCAGGGCAAAATCAAAGTAATTTCTCACCTTGTTAAGGTTGAAACCGTTTAATCGGAATTGAAAGGAGGAAACAAAATGAAGCTCCATGAACTTTCTCCCGCGGAGGGCTCCGTAAAGGAGAGATTCCGCAAGGGCAGAGGCGCAGGTTCCGGCAACGGAAAGACGGCCGGCAAGGGCCACAAGGGTCAGAACGCACGCTCCGGCGGCGGTGTAAGACCCGGATTTGAGGGCGGTCAGCTCCCTCTTTACAGAAAGCTTCCTAAGAGAGGCTTTAACAACTATCGCTTCGCTAAGCAGTACGCTATCGTTAACGTACAGGCTCTCAACAAGTTTGAGGACGGTGCAGAGGTTGACGTAGCAGCACTTCTTGCAGCAGGCGTTATCAACAACGCTCTTGACGGCATTAAGGTGCTCGGCGAGGGTGAGATAACCAAAAAACTCACTGTTAAGGCAGCGGTCTTCTCCGCTTCTGCTAAAGAGAAGATTGAGGCAGTAGGTGGAAAGACTGAGGTGGTATAATGCTTCAGACACTTAAGAATGCGTGGAGCACAAGGGAAATCAGGTCGAAGATTCTCTTCACCCTGTTCATCCTTTTGCTATACCGCGTCGGAACGGTTATTCCCGTTCCCTTTGTGGAGGCAAATAATTTTGCCGAATCTCTAAACGGCACCATTCTTCAGTATATGGACACCCTCTCGGGCGGTTCTCTCGGTGCGATGACGCTCTTCGCCCTTGGCGTTCAGCCCTATATCAACGCATCAATTATCATTCAGCTTCTCTCGATTGTATTCCCAAAGCTTGGCGAGCTTGCAAAGACCGACAAGAAGAAAATGGGATTCATCACGAGAATAACCACCGTGGTACTCGCGCTTATAACCGCTATCGGTTATTACTTCATGCTCCGTAACGGCAACGCAACTCTCGGTATCGACTCCTTCTTAACGAGAGAGGCTTACGAGGGTAACCTTTGGTGGCTCTATGCCATCGTTATCGTTGCTTGCTACTGCGCGGGCGCGTCGCTCATTATGTGGCTTGCTGAAAGAATCAACGAAAAGGGTATCGGTAACGGTATATCGATAATCCTCTTTGCGAATATCGTATCAGCCGTTCCCCAGTTCATCATCCGACTCGTAGAGCTCGTAGTAGGCACCTACCAGTACGAGGTCAACGCTTGGCTCTACGGCATAGTATCCACCGTGTTTGCTGTTGTTTTCGTGGCTCTTCTTCTCGCTCTTATCGCCTTCGTTATTCATATAACCGGCTCTGAGAGAAGAATCCCCGTTCAGTACGCAAAGAAGGTCGTTGGACGTAAGATGTACGGCGGTCAGAGCTCAAATCTTCCGATTAAGCTCAATATGACGGGCGTTATGCCTATCATCTTCGCCTCTTCTATCGTGTCCTTCGTTCCCACCGTTCTTCAGATTCTCGAGGACGCAGGCGTTTTCAAGGCAACCGACGGCTGGGGTATCTTCGCCGATATCATCGGTGCTGAGGGCGCGGTTTACCCGATAGTATTCTTTATTCTTATAATTGCCTTCGCATACTTCTACACTCAGATCACCTTTGATCCTATCGAGGTATCGAACAATCTTAAGAAGCAGGGTGGCGCAATCCCCGGTATCAGACAGGGCAGACCCACGGCAGATTATATCAGAAAAATCCTTAACAAAATCACGCTTGCAGGCGCACTCTTCCTTGCATTCATCGCAATTCTGCCGATGATTCTCGGTCCCCACGCGCTCAAGTATCTTATTGAGTGGATAGCAAGAGGCTACTATGCAGGCAACTTCACAGATGCATATCTTGAGACATACCTTAACATGGGTATCAGCGCTGACGTTGCGATAAACAGCATAAACAACATGATAAACAGCTATGCAGCGCAGACCGCGTCGGGTCTCGTTTCGATATTCACCTTCGGCGGTACGACTCTTCTTATCGTTGTCGGCGTTGCTATCGAAACCTTTAGAGAGCTCGAGGCGCAGCTCACTATGCGTAATTACAAGGGCTTCCTTGGTTAATCTACCAAAGAGGTAACTTAAATGAAAATAATTTTTCTTGGTGCTCCCGGCGCAGGTAAGGGCACGCAGGCGGAGCTTGTGGCCGAAAGACTTGGTATTCCTACCATATCGACAGGCCAGATAATTCGCGAGGCACTCAAGGCCGGCACCGAAATGGGCAAAAAAGCCAAAAAATTTATTGAAGCAGGCGCACTTGTTCCCGATGACGTCGTTATCGGTATAGTAAAGGAGCGACTTGCAAAATCGGACTGCGACAAGGGATATATCCTTGACGGATTCCCTCGCACGGTTCCCCAAGCAGAGGCACTTGACAAAATGGGCGTCACCCTTGACAGAGTAATCTCTCTCGAGGTATCTGACGATACAATCGTTGAGAGAATGTCGGGCAGGCGCGTATGCGCAGCATGCGGCAAAACCTATCACACGCTTTATAAGCCCTCGCCGAACGGTGAGATGTGTGAGTGCGGTGAGTCGCTCTCGATACGCCCCGACGACGCGCCTGAGGTCGTCAAGTCAAGGCTTGAGGTTTATCACTCACAGACGGAGCCATTAAAGGACTTCTACCGTGAGCGCGGCAATCTCTACACCGTAGAGGGTGCTGAGGAGCTTTCCGAAACCTCAAGACGCACTCTTGCTGCTTTAGGTATTTCGTGATGATAATCATCAAAAATTCCGAGCAGCTTGCTCTTATGAGGCGTGCCGGTAAAATCACGGCGGAGGCGCTTTTGGTCGCCCGCGACGCGATAGCACCCGGTGTATCTACTAAAGAGGTTGACGCGCGGATTCGACGCTTCATCGAAAGGTGCGGCGCGGTCCCGTCCTTCCTCGGATACGGCGGCTTTCCCGGCAGTGCGTGCATATCCATAAACCGCGAGGTCATACACGGAATTCCCTCGGACAAACGAATTATCCTCGAGGGAGATATCGTAAAGGTTGACGTCGGAGCTCGCTACCGCGGCTATAATGGCGACAGTGCAAGAACCTATCCTGTCGGCAAGGTAAGCGATGAGGCTCTGAGGCTTATCTCGGTCACTGAGAGAAGCTTCTATGAAGCGATGAAGGCTGCAAAAGCAGGTAATCGCGTCGGGGACGTTGGCTCTGCGGTGGAAAATTTCGTCATTTCAAATGGCTTTTCGGTTGTAAAGGCGTACGTTGGACACGGCGTAGGCGCGAATTTGCACGAGGAGCCCGAGGTACCGAATTACGGCACGGCGGGCAAGGGGCCGAGGCTTTACGCCGATATGACCTTGGCGATAGAGCCTATGGTTAACGCAGGTAAGGGCGACGTGCGGGTGCTTGGTGACGGCTGGACGGTAGAAACGAGTGACGGAAGCCTTTCCGCCCACTACGAGAACACCGTAGCTATCACAGGCGGAGAACCCATCATACTGACCGATATAGAGTCGGATTAACTACTATAACCGGTAAATTTAGGAGGAAATCTTCTTGGCAAAGAACGATTTGATTGAATTTGAGGACTGCGTGGTTGTGGAGGCACTCCCCAACACCGTCTTCAAGGTAAAGCTTCCCAACGGTCATATAGTGACCGCAACGATATCGGGCAAGCTTCGTATGAACTATATCAAAATTCTCGTCGGTGACACAGTAACCGTTGAGGTATCGCCCTACGATATCTCGCGCGGCCGTATCACCTGGAGAAAGAAGTAATTTCAAATAAAAGAAAGGCATGGTCATAAAAAATGAAAGTTAAGCCTTCAGTCAAAAGAATTTGCGAAAAGTGCAAAATCATCAAAAGACACGGTAAAATTATGGTGATTTGCGAGAATCCGAAGCACAAGCAGCGTCAGGGCTGATTTCGGTCTTTCTCAAATTCGGACGACATTAAATTAAAAAAGGAGTATATATCGAAATGGCTCGTATAGCTGGTGTTGATATTCCCAATAACAAGCGTGTAGAAATCGCGCTTACCTATATCTACGGTATCGGTCTTAAGAGCGCTCAGGACATTCTCGCTAAAACCGGCGTTAATCCTGACACCCGCGCCAAGGACCTTACCGAGAGCGAAGTTGCGGCACTCCGTGATGAGATAGAGTCTAACTACCACGTGGAGGGTGACCTTCGCCGTGAGGTAGCTCTTAACATCAAGAGTCTTGTGGAAATCAACTGCTACCGCGGCGTAAGACACAGAAAGGGTCTTCCCGTAAGAGGTCAGCGCACGAAGACGAACGCAAGAACAAGAAAAGGTCCCGCAAAGACCATTGCGAATAAGAAGAAGTAAAGGAGTGATATGAGATGGCAGCAGTAAAAAAGGTTGTTAAGAAGCGCCGCGAGCGCAAGAACGTCGAAAAGGGCGTAGCTCATATCCGTTCGACCTTCAACAATACTATCGTGACTATAACCGATATGCAGGGCAACGCTATTGCATGGGGCACTGCAGGCGAGATGGGCTTCAAGGGCTCGAAGAAGTCGACCCCCTACGCAGCACAGACCGCAGCAGAGCACGCAGGCAAGATTGCCGTTGATAACGGTATGAAGACCGTTGAGGTTCTCGTAAGAGGCCCCGGAGCAGGCAGAGAGTCTGCAATCCGCGCTCTTGCAACCGCAGGTCTTGAAATCACCATGATAAAGGACGTAACACCGATTCCTCACAACGGTTGTCGTCCTCCTAAGCGCAGACGCGTTTAATTAAAGGGAGGTAAAGTAAAATGGCAAGATATACAGGTCCTAACTGTAAAATGTGCCGCCGCGAGGGCTGCAAGCTCTATCTCAAGGGCGAGCGTTGCACAAGCGGTAAGTGCGCATTCGACCACAGAAGCACAGCTCCCGGTCAGCACGGCGCGGCTCGTAAGAAGGTCGGAGAATACGGCAAGCACCTTCGTGAGAAGCAGAAGGCAAGACGCTACTACGGCGTTCTCGAGGGTCAGTTCAAGCACTACTATGAGATGGCAGAGAAGATGGAGGGTCTTACCGGTCAGAATCTTCTTTCGCTCCTTGAGCGCCGTATTGATAACGTAGTTTACAGAATGGGTATGGCAGCTTCGAGAAAGGAAGCACGTCAGCTCGTTCTTCACGCTCACTTCACTCTTAACGGTAAGAAGGTATCCATTCCCTCTATCCTCGTTAAGGCAGGTGACGTTATCGCCGTTAAGGAAACAAGCAAGGAAAGCGCAAAGATTAAGGCTCTTATCGAGGGTCTTGCAACCGTTTCTACTCCCAAGTGGATTGAAAACGACGCAAAGAACGCAGTAGCTAAGATTGTAGCACTTCCCGCAAGAGACGATATCGACTTCGAGTTCGAGGAGCAGCTTATCGTCGAGTTCTATTCCAAGTAATTCCTCCGATACACCGCGTAAGAATACTGAAAGGATGGCAAGCCTATCGCTTTCAATATTCTTCGCTGTATCAAGTTAACCGTTCCTTATGGAACAACGCACAAAAATAACAGGAGGTAAACCAAAATGATGAACGCAATTGAGAAGTTCAACATAACCGCCACCGAGGTTTCCGAGGACGGAAGCGAGGCAGTGTTTGTCGCAGAGCCCCTCGTAAGAGGCTACGGCATTACCCTCGGTAACTCTCTTCGTAGAGTCCTTCTTTCCACTCTCCCCGGTTATGCTGCAACGAGCATTAAGATTGACGGCGTGCTTCACGAGATTTCTGCTTGCGCAGGAGTCAAGGAGGACGTTCCCGAAATCGTTCTGAACGTTAAGGGTATAGTTGCGAAGCTCGAGTGCCAGGAGCCCAAGACGGTCGTTATCGACGTTACAGGCCCCGCAGTCGTTACCGCGGCTGATATCACTCCCGACGCAGACCTCACCGTTCTGAATCCCGAGCATTACATTTGCACGGTAAGCGAGAATTCCCGTTTCTATATGGAAATCACCTTCGACGAGGGCAGAGGCTACGTTCCCTCCGACCTCAACAAGCAGAACTACCTTGCAAATGCAGGCGCAAACGTAGGCGCTCCTATCGGTCTTATTTTCGTCGATTCCATATTCACCCCTGTATACAAGGTTGAATACAACGTGGAAAATACCCGTGTA
>JAZOSP010000029.1:0-11660 GCA_045657165.1 Eubacteriales bacterium | reverse complement strand
CTGCTCGGTGTTAACGGTGCAGGTAAAACAACCGCAATAAAAATGCTTTCCTGCCTTGTAAAGCCAACAAGCGGCAAGGCTTTCGTTTTAGGGAACAGTATAGAGCGTGATGAATTGAAGGTTAAGCGCGTTATAGGTGTTTCGCCGCAAGAAACGGCGATCGCACCTAATTTGTCCGTAAAGGAAAACTTGGAGCTTATGTGCGGTATTTACGGAGTTACAAAAGGAAAATGCAAGGAAAAAATAGATGAGCTCACGGAACAATTCAATTTACAGGGCGTTCTCTCAAAGCGGGCAGGAAGGCTATCGGGTGGTTGGCAACGCAGAGTCAGCATAGCCATGGCTCTGATAAGCGAGCCGTCGATTTTGTTTCTTGATGAGCCTACCTTGGGTCTTGACGTTATTGCTCGGAGTGAGCTATGGCACATAATCCATACACTGAAAGAGAAGGTGACAGTTATACTCACAACTCACTATATGGAGGAAGCAGAAGCCTTATCTGACCGCATTGGTATTATGAAAAGCGGAAGGCTTTTGTTCGTCGGAACGGCACGTGAGCTTCTCAAAATTACATCTACCGATAAATTTGAAAACGCCTTTATTTCAATTATCAAGGAGGCGAAGATATGAGAATGCTTACTTTTGCCAAAAGATGTGCAAGGGAGATTTTGCGTGACCCACTGAACCTGACGTTCGGACTGGGATTTCCGATAGTGCTGTTATTACTGCTTAGTGCAATACAAGCGAGTATACCCGTTAATTTGTTTGAAATAGAAAGTCTCGCTCCGGGGATTACGGTGTTTGGTCTTTCCTTTATGACTCTTTTTTCAGCAACACTTATTGCAAAAGACAGAGAAAGCGCACTTCTGCAAAGATTATATACTACACCGCTTAAATCGGTTGATTTCATTTTAGGATATATGCTGCCGATTCTCCCGATAGCAATAATGCAGAGCGCCATATGCTACGTCATTGCCGTTATCATCGGATTGCCTGTTACGGTAAATATTATATATGCAATTTTGACGATGTTGCCTATTGCATTTTTTTATATTGCACTCGGACTGTTATGCGGCAGTGTATTCACCGTGAAGCAGGTCGGCGGTATATGCGGTGCGTTGCTTACGAATCTTTCCGCGTGGCTTTCCGGAGTGTGGTTTGATCTTGAGCTTGTGGGAGGGGTGTTTTGCAAAATAGCAAACCTATTTCCTTTTGTTCACGCCGTTGAGTTTGAAAGGGCTATGATAATCGGAGCACCAAGCGAAGCCTTACAGCACGTTTATCCTGTTATCGGATATACAATTGTCATAACACTGAGCGCAATATTTTTATTTCTGCGACAAATGAAAAAGCAGTAATGACTGAAAACAAGAATAACAGCCCGTGGCTTCGATAGATGAAGCCACGGGCTGTTTGGTGCCGGTAGTCGGGGTCGAACCGACACGGTATTGCTACCTTCGGATTTTGAGTCCGACGCGTCTGCCAATTCCACCATACCGGCGTATCACTCGACTGAACGAGTTACGCTGATAATTATATCACAAGGAGGTTAAAAAATCAATATCTTTTCACAAAAAACTTGAATTATTGAAATTTATATAGTATAATAAATGTAGAACTGAATTTCTTGGGGGTGATGATTTGATCGAGGATAATATTTTTCTTACCGATCAGACGTCGGAATCTAATCTCACCGAGATTTCTTTCGAGGGCTCCCTTACCGAGGAGAGGCGCATTTGCGAGGTCTCTGAGATTGTCGATGAGGCGGTTGCCGAAACGGTCACTCTTTTGACCGACGGAATGACTCTCTCAGAGGCGCTGTCCATTATCGGAGAGGGAATTTCGTTTGGTGAAAGTGTGCCGCACGACGGCGCCATGACCGAAAATCTGCCTGTGCTTCGCACATACCGTATTCTCGTGTCTGCGCTTGACCGCGCTGCCTTTTCGAGGCTTTATGCGGAGCGTCTCACGGCTACGGTCGGCGGAATCGGTGAGGCCGACTTTTTGCCCAAGCTTACTCCACCCGAAACACTCGCTTACGTTAAAAACCCTTACGCTGACGAGGCTTACGACGTTTTCTCCGTGGAGCTTTCCGATCCGCGCGTCACGTACGCTCCGTCCTTTAAGGAGCTTGCGCGTATGCTCTCTAAAGATGAGGTTGGATACGTGCTATTACCGCTTGAAGAGCGCGGAGGCGTAAGACTTCCCACCGTTGCAGAGATAATTTTGAGGGGCGATTTCAAGATTAACTCGGTTACGCCCGTTTTCGGTCTTGACGGCGGTGCTGATATGAAATATGCACTTGTTTCAAAAAGCTTCACCGCCTCCGCGACAGCACCCGGTGACGACAGCTATCTTGAAATAAGAATCGAGCTACCGTCGAGCACGTCGCTATCGGAGCTCCTTTGTGTCTCGGAAAGCCTTGGGGCGCGCCTTTACAGGGTAAATACCGTAACGCTTGATACAGATGACGGTGAGAGAACCTACTATTCGGTGGTTTTGTGCGACGACGGCTCGGGCTTTATATCGCTTCTCGTTTATCTCACCTTATTTACACCCGACCTTATTCCGGTTGGCATGTATAAAAATCTTGAATAAAGAAAGAGAGGAAGATATAAAAAATGAAAAAGCACATAGAATATAAGACGCAGGGAACCTGCTCAAGAGCGGTAGTTGTCGATGTCGAGGACGGTGTAATCACCGACTGTTCCTTTGTTGGAGGCTGTGCGGGAAACACGCAGGGCGTTGCGGCACTTGTCAAGGGTATGAAAATCGACGAGGCGATTGCAAGAATAAAGGGAATCAAGTGCGGCTTTAAGCCGACGTCTTGCCCCGACCAGCTTGCTAAAGCGCTCGAATCGGCTCTTGCAGAATAAATTTTGACAGATTGGAGAAAAAACAATGAGCGACTACAACAGAGAATATGAAAGATGGCTTGCCTCTCCCGTGCTTACGGACGGGGAGCGCGCTGAGCTGCTAAGCATTAAAGATGACGAGGAGAAGAAGGCATTGCGCTTTTCGGCTCCTATGAGCTTTGGCACGGCAGGGCTCCGTTCCACAATGTATATGGGAATCGGCTGTATGAACCGATTCACCGTTGCACAGACGACAAGGGGGATTGCCGCACTTATAAAGGCTTCGTCGGGAGAAGGGCGCGGCGTTGCCATAGCCTATGACTCGCGTAATAATTCTCGCGAATTTGCCAAGGTCTGCGCCTCGGTGCTTGCAGGTGCAGGCGTTAAATCCTACATTTTTGATGATATAAGACCCACACCCGAGCTTTCGTTTGCAGTGCGCAAGCTCGGAACCCTTGCAGGAATCAATATTACCGCCTCGCATAATCCCAAGGAATATAACGGCTACAAGGCGTATTGGGAGGACGGTGCACAGCTCGCTCCCGAGCAGGCGACGGTTGTGTCAAAAGAGCGTATCTCGTTCGACGTCCTTGACGTGTCGGGCATTATGAGCTACGACGAGGGTATAAATGCGGGACTTATCGTTGAGCTTGGCGCGGATTTTGACGAGATTTATCTTTCTGCCGTGCTTGATACCGCTGTTAATTCAGGAGCTGTGCGCGAGGTCGCCGACGAGCTTAAGATTGTTTATACGCCTTTGCATGGCGCGGGCTATAGACTCGTACCTGAGGCGGCACGCCGTATGGGAATAAAGCACCTTTATACAGTTTCGTCGCAAATGACGCCGGACGGAAATTTCCCGACTGTAGAAAAGCCAAATCCCGAGTATCCTGAGGTCTTTTCGGACGGCATTGAGATTGCAAATAGCGTAGGCTCCGACCTCATTATCGCAACAGATCCCGACGCAGACCGTGTCGGCGTTATGGCGCGCACCTCTGACGGCAGCTTCAAAACTATTACGGGCAACCAGATGGGCGCACTTTTACTTGATTACGTTATCAAGGCAAGGCGCTCACTCGGTACAATGCCAAAAGAGCCTTACTGTGTCAAGAGTATTGTTTCCACCGATATGGCATACAAGATTGCCAACTCTAACGGAGTGAAGCTTTACGACGTGCTCACGGGCTTCAAGTTTATTGGCGAGGTTATGACCGCCAATGAGCGCGCCGGTAACACCGACGGCTTCCTTCTCGGCTTTGAGGAAAGCTACGGATATCTTCTAGGCTCTTACGCAAGAGATAAGGACGCGGTCGAAGCGGCAGTGCTTATTCTCGAGATGACCGCGTATTACAAAAAGCGTGGAAAAACCCTCTCCGACGCTCTCTCCGAGCTTTTCGCTTCATACGGCGTTTATGGTGAGCGCGTGGTTGATATTTATATGGAAGGTCTTGACGGCATAGAGAAGCGCCGTAAAGTGATGGAGGGGCTTCGCACAAATCCCCCGACGGAAATCGGCGGTGTTGCGGTTGTGAAGATAGGCGACTATATGGACGGCACTGTTACGAACGTCTCTGACGGTAGCACAGCACCCACGGGTCAGCCAATATCCGACGTTCTTTACTACACGCTTCTAAACGAGGATAAAATAATATTCCGCCCCTCAGGCACCGAGCCTAAGATTAAAATATACGTTCTTGCACACGACGAGAGCATGGAAGCTCTCATCGCGAAAACCGAGCAGTACGCCGTGTCGGCAAGAAAAATCGCAGACACATAAAAAACACTGTATTGACAAGCCCCACGTTATGCGGGGCTTGTCGTGAGGATAACTGAAGTGACCGAAAAACAAAAGCACATAAGAAATTTTTCGATAATAGCCCATATAGATCACGGAAAATCAACTCTTGCCGACAGAATACTTGAGAAAACAGAAACCGTTGCCACAAGGGATATGGAGGAGCAGATTCTCGACAACATGGACCTTGAGCGCGAGCGCGGAATAACGATAAAGGCGCGCGCGGTCAGGCTCTCATACAAGGCAAAGAACGGGGAAAGCTACGTTTACAATCTCATCGACACACCCGGTCACGTTGACTTCGGCTATGAGGTTTCGCGTTCGCTCAAGGCGTGCGAGGGCGCGCTTCTCGTGGTTGACGCAACGCAGGGCGTTGAGGCGCAGACGCTTGCCAACGCTTACCTTGCTATCGACAATGACCTTGAAATTTTGCCTGTCATTAATAAAATCGACCTTGCTTCAGCCGATATTGAGGGCTCGCGGCGCGAGATAGAGGATATTATTGGCATACCCGCAGAGGACTGTCCGGCGGTTTCTGCCAAAAACGGTCTAAACATTGAGGACGTTCTCGAAAAGATTATAACCGACATTCCCGCACCGAGCGGCGACGAGAACGCCCCCCTTAAGGCGCTTATCTTTGACTCTCATTACGATTCTTATCTCGGGGTCGTGGTGTATATAAGAGTGCTTGATGGAAAAATCACGGCAGGTGACAGAATCCGACTTATGGCAGAGGGAACTGAATTTGACGTTGTCGAGGTCGGCACAATGGAGCCGTTCGGACTGCGTAAGGCAGATTCGCTTTCGGCAGGTGAGGTTGGATATCTTACAGCCTCTATAAAAACCGTCGGTGATACGCGCGTCGGCGATACGGTGACGCTTGCCTCAAACCCTGCGGACGAGCCTCTTGCGGGCTTCCGCGACGTGCACCCTATGGTGTATTCGGGAATTTACCCGGCCGACGGCGCAAGATACGGCGACCTCAGGGAGGCGCTTGAAAAGCTTCAGCTCAACGATGCCTCTCTTGTGTTTGAGCCGGAGACCTCGGTTGCACTCGGCTTTGGCTTCCGTTGCGGCTTCCTTGGACTTTTGCATATGGAAATAATCGAGGAACGCCTCGAGCGCGAATTCAATCTTGACCTCATCACCACAGCACCTTCGGTTATATATAAGGTGGTCCTTAAGGGCGGCGAGACGGTTATGATTGACAACCCCTCGAAATTCCCGAAGCCCGATGAAATCGACGTAGCCTACGAGCCTGTGATGAAGGCTTCGATAATAACACCCACCGATTATATTGGCGGTGTTATGGAGCTTTGTCAGGACAGACGCGGTGTATTTATTGATATGAAATATATCGACACCGAGCGTGCCGAGATACATTACGAGCTTCCTTTGAACGAGATAATATACGACTTCTTCGACGCACTGAAAAGCCGCTCAAAGGGCTACGCGTCGCTCGATTACGAGCTCAAGGGCTACGCACAGTCGAAGCTTGTAAAGCTCGACTTTATGCTCAACGGTGAGGTTGTCGACGCGCTTTCCTTTATCGTTTTTGAGGAGCGCGCCTACGGACGCGCAAGAAAAATTGCAGAAAAGCTCAAGGAAAATATACCTCGCCAGCTCTTTGAAATACCTATTCAGGCGGCAATCGGCTCGAAAATTATCGCGCGTGAAACCGTTAAGGCTATGCGCAAGGACGTGCTTGCAAAATGCTACGGCGGTGATATTACGAGAAAGAAAAAGCTGCTTGAGAAGCAAAAAGAGGGTAAGAAGAAAATGCGTAAGCTCGGCAGCGTAGAGGTCACACCGGAGGCGTTTATGGCGGTGCTCAGGCTTGACGATGAGAGCTGATTCTATCGGACTTTACGTGCACGTGCCGTTTTGCGTGCGTAAGTGCGCGTACTGTGATTTTGCCTCGTTTTCGGCGACCGATTTTCCCGAAAGAACTGAATATGTAGAAGAGCTTTGTCGGGAAATTGACAGCTACAAGGAACGGAATCTAACTGTTTGTACGCTCTTTTTTGGCGGCGGCACGCCATCGCTTCTTACGACTAATGAGTTTGAAAAAATTATGCTTCACATAAGGGAAGCATTCACTGTTTTGCCATCTGTAGAGTTCACGCTCGAGGCAAACCCGAGAACACTGACTCGAGAAAAGCTTTATCGTTATATAGCTTGCGGAGTTAACAGATTAAGCATAGGATTGCAATCGATTCACGAAAACGAGCTGAAAAAGTTGGGCAGAATACACGACTACAAAGCCTTTCTTGATTCATACACGCTTGCTCGGGAGCTTGGAATTAATAACATAAACGTTGATTTGATGTACGGAATACCCGAGCAAACAGCTGATAGCTTTGATGAAACTCTGCGTGCTATCACCTCGCTCTCGCCTGAGCATATTTCGGTATACGGACTTATAATCGAGGCGGGCACGCCATTCTTTGCCGAGCGAGAGACGCTCGCCTTGCCAAGCGAGGAGTGCGAGTGTGATATGTATTACAGCGCTGCAAAGCTTCTTGCCGATGCGGGATACGAGCATTACGAGATTTCAAACTATGCAAAGCACGGCTTTGAGTGCCTCCACAATCTTGGCTATTGGCGCTCTTGCGAATATATTGGGGTTGGGCTTTCGGCATACTCATACCTTGACGGGCGCCGATTTGGCAACACACGGTTGCCCCGCGAATATCTTAGCGGAGTAAGAATAGAGTCAGACGAGGTGCTTGGCAAGCCGGATATAGCGTACGAATTCGCAATGCTCGGCTTGCGACTTTCAGAGGGATTTTCGCTCTCGGAATATCGCGCGCGGTTCGGTTATGATTTTTTAGTCGGGCGCGAGGAATTTGTTAAAAGGCTTGCAGATGAAGGCTATCTTACTCTGACGGGCGACCGACTCGCCTTGACAGAGCGCGGCTTTTACGTTTCAAACTCAATACTTGCAGAACTTCTTTGAGGGTATTGACAAACCTAAATTCATAGTATAAAATATAAGTAACTACATATAATAGAAACGGAGAACCAAAATGAGTGATAATGAAAAGAACGTAAACGAGGAAGAGCTTGAGGAGTCCCCCGTGCTCACCCTGACCGACGAGGAAACCGGCGAGGAAAAGGACTTTGAGCTTATTGCGAGAGCAACAATTAACGACAAGCTCTACTATGCTCTTATTCCCGCAGAGGACGATGACGGAGAGGAGTACGTTATTCTTCGCGTAACCGAGGACGGTGACGATATTCTTCTTGAGAGCATTGACGACGACGATGAGTTCGAGGCGGCAGAGGACTATTTCAACGACCTGCTCTTCAGCGAGGTAGATTACGATAATTAATATTTTCCTGCGTGGTGCGTGATATTGCGATATTTGAACCTACACACACATTAAGGGAGTCCGGAGCTTCTGCTTTCGGGTTGCAGGCCTCCCGCGCCGAGTAATCGGACGGACGTTGGAAGCGCAAAGGAGCAGAGAGGACACCCACCTGGATATACCGGGTTAAAGCTTGCTTTACACGGCCATGCGGGTATTGGCGTGATTTTTGGATTTTTCTGTTCTCGGGCGAAACGACCGAGGATAATCATTGCCTTTTTTGTAAAATCAGGTGTACACCTTATTTTCTGGGCTGCTTAACAAAAGCAGCCCTTTTTTATTTTTTCATTTTGGGAGAGATGATAACATATAATTTAGATAGCCGGGTTGGCAAAAACGAAAGGATAGGGAATTTTATGACGAAAGAAATAAAGGGGCTGACCTCTGCGGAGGTCAGGTTTTCCCTTGAAACGCACGGCGATAATTCGCTCCGCAAGGAAAAGCGAAAGGGCTTTTTCAGAAGGCTTCTTGAAAATCTTTCCGACCCGATTATAAAAATACTTATGATTGCACTCGTTACCGAGGTAATAGTCACCTTTGGAAATTGCAATTATTTTGAGGTTGGCGGGATTGTCGCCGCCATTTTCCTTGCAAGCGTAGTATCAACCGTGTCCGAATACAGAAGCGAGTGCGCGTTTGAAAAAATGGAGTCGGATTCTCTCGGTGAATACGTAAGCGTGCTGCGCGACGGGGAAATTAAAAAGCTCTCACCCTCAGAGCTGGTTATAGGTGACGTGGTATACGTATACGCAGGTGAGAGGATACCGGCAGACGGTACTATCTTGAGCGGCAGGGTGAGCGTTGACCAATCGGCACTCAACGGCGAAAGCGCTGAATGTCCGAAATGGTCGGGCAAAGAAGACGGCTGGGACCTTTCATCAAATCACGCTCTTTTCAGAGGCTCGGTAGTAACCGACGGGAACGCAATAATGCGTGTAGGCAGAGTCGGTGCGGGTACTTACTACGGTATGGTCGCAAAGGACGTGCAAACCGAAACGAGGGAAAGCCCCCTGAAGCTACGCCTTGCAAGGCTGGCCTCGCAAATCAGTAAGATTGGATATGTTATTGCCATTATCGTCGGCGTTTTCTATCTTTTCGGTGTTGTAGTAGTCGACAACGGCTTTGACGGTGAAAGAATTTTAGCTTCAATCAAGGATTTTAAGTCGATTTTTGCGACTCTTACGCACGCGTTAACGTTAATGATAACGGTTGTAGTCGTGGCGGCTCCCGAGGGGCTTCCGATGATGATAACTGTCGTCTTATCCGCAAATATGAAGCGTATGCTCTCTGACAGTATTCTTGTAAAAAAGCTTGTCGGAATTGAAACCGCAGGCTCAATGAATATTCTTTTCACAGACAAAACGGGCACGATAACCGTCGGACGGCCGCAGTGTGAGAGAATCATTACGGGGAATGAAACCTATAAAAGTCTGCGCGCGCTTTCGGCAAGCGGAGAAATATATAAGCAGCTTATCCTCTCTGCAAAATATAATACGGATGTCATCAAATCAGCCGGCGAGCTCACAGGAGGCAACGCTACCGACAGGGGAATTTACGAGTTTTTTGATGGAGCCCCCGAGCCCTCTGTCCGCGTAGTAAAACGCGTTCCTTTTTCAAGCGAGCGAAAATATTCCTCGGTTCTTTTGGAGGATGGGAGGCATATTATTAAAGGCGCTGCGGAAATTATAATATCTGCCTCGCAATACGTACTAAATGAGATGGGCGAGTCGGTAGCCTTCAATTCCGAGAAAATGCTGCGCGAATACCGCACGGCAACCGCAAGAGGTGAGCGAGTGCTCGCTGTGGCGGTAGGAAAAGGGGAGAGCCTCAAGGGGCTGACACTCGTTGCTCTCATCGTTATGAAGGATAAGGTCAGGGCAGGTGTTAAAAATGCGGTCAGAGAGGTTCTCGGTGCAGGAATACAAATAGTTATGATAACGGGTGACGGTAAGGAAACTGCGACCGCTATCGCCGCAGAGTGCGGTATTATGAGTCAAAGCGCAGGGCACCTTGCTATAAACGCCGAGGAGCTACACTCTATGACAGACGATGAAATAAAGCAGATACTTCCTAAAATCAGAGTCATATCTCGCGCATTACCGCAGGACAAAACAAGACTTGTAAGACTTTCGCAGGAGCTCAACCTCGTTGTGGGAATGACGGGTGACGGCATAAACGACGCCCCGTCTCTAAAGCTTGCAGACGTTGGCTTCGCTATGGGGAGCGGCACCGATATTGCCAAGAGTGCCGCCGATATAGTTATACTTGACAACAGCTTTTCCGCAATCGACAAAACGGTGCTATACGGAAGAACGATATTTAAGTCAATAAGAAAATTTATCACCTTTCAGCTTATAATGAATCTTGCTGCCTGCGGCGTGTCGCTGATAGGGCAGATTATAGGAATAGACAATCCTATAACCATAATTCAAATGCTCTGGGTAAATATAATAATGGATACACTCGGCGGTCTTGCATTTGCGGGCGAGGCACCTCTTCAGTACTATATGCACGAGAGGCCAAAACGGCGCGACGAGCCCATTCTGTCACGGGAAATGCTTCATCAGATTTTCCTCTCGGGTGCTTATACGCTCGTTATCTGCACTCTCTTTTTGACATCTCCGTTCTTTAAGTACGTATACGGCTATGCGAGCTCTCCTGAGGCATTTCTTACTGCATTTTACGTGCTCTTTATCTTCGCAGGAATATTCAACTGCTTTGCCGCCAGGTGCGAGCGTCTGTGGATTCTGTCGAATATCGGCAAGAACAAACCGTTCGTATTCATTATGATTCTTATATGCGTAATTCAGATTCTGATGATTTATTTCGGCGGAAGCCTCTTCAGGTGCATACCCTTGACGCTAAAGGAGCTGTTCATTGTGATTTCTCTCGCCTTTTCAGTAATACCGTTCGATATTGTAAGGCGAATCGTGTATAAATTAAAATAAAAGCAGCCCCTTCGTAAAAAACACGGAGGGGCTGCTTTTCGAGGCGCTCACTGTGTCAGAGCAAAAGGAGCTGCTCGCACTCTCTGACGCTACGCTCACAGCGGCATTTTTCGACGGTGTAGAGCAAACGCGTGCTGCGGAGACACGACAAGCCGAGATAGACCGTAAAATCGCAGAGGAGAGGGAAAAATCGGGCGATAGAGCGAATAAATCGAGCGAGCGCAGGAAAAAAGATAAGAATAAAAAGAAAAATCCCTCGAATTTCACGCTTGAGGACAGCGTAAACGAGGCTTCGCTCACCCTAACGCAGCGCGAGGACATAAAGCTCATAAGGCGGCTTTCAGAGTGTATTCCCGGCATACGCTTCGTAATAACGAATAAGGGCGTTGACGCTGACGGAAATTATAATGCGCTGGATAACGGCTACTATTCTGACGGAGAGAAAACCGTCTACATAGATATCTCTGCCGGTCGTAAGACGGTAGAGTCTGCGGTAGATTTCGCGATAGCCTTCGCCGGCGTGCATGAGGTAGCGCACGCGATAAAGGCAAATGCCCCGGCACTCTGGGAGGAGCTCAAGAGCTACGTTATAGACACTTACTATCCCGGAAAGAGTCTTGACTACGTCGTTAAAATGCGCATGGAGGAGTATCAGAAGCAGGAAAACAAAAGAGCCGCAGCCGCAGATGAG
>JAZOSP010000028.1:0-29165 GCA_045657165.1 Eubacteriales bacterium | reverse complement strand
AGCATAGAAAAAGAGCTGTCTCAAACGCTCTAAAATTTACATTTGAGACAGCCCCTTTATTTTTGGCATAGTGGGAGTGGATGCGAACCGTGCGACGAATGTCGCAGGGTTCGCATTTGAGCGTAGCCATCGGGGAGTTCGCTCACCAGTGGCGAAGCGATAAATCTTCACCTTTGGTGAATACCCCTCCGCATAACGTTTTTGACGCAGTCGGTGGGTCACGAACACTGCTCGCGTAGCGAGCGAGGGTTCGCATACTCCACTCGTAGATCGACAAGATTGCTTGCCAGTCGTAGAGTGCGAGTATCTTCGGCGCAGGTGAATATCTCTCACTCTCTGCCAAGAGGAACGTAATTCGAACAGAGTTACGTTCTTTTGTTTTGAATATGAGAAGGGCGAGCTTTCACAGCTCGCCTTTTTTATGTAGTTGTAGCCATTAAAAATAATTGTCCTTTACTTTATAGATGATTATTGCTACTGCGCCTATCAATCCTACACTTCCAATAATGATAGAATATATATACCTCGAAGAGTATCCATCTTGAGTAACAAAATAATCTCCATCTTTTTTCTTTAATTCGACTGATTTGCCATGTATTATGCACGCACTGATATATCAGCGTAAAGTGAAATAAGTCCTCAAATAATAAGTGGCCGCAGGGCGTGTGCTTGTCTTGATACAAGTGGCGTCGCTTGCTAGTCCCAAAACTCGCTTCGCTCGTTTCGGGGGACCCCGTCTGCTCCGCCAGACAAGCACACGCCATCGCAAAAAACTATCGAAAAAGAAATCCACCAATGCCGAAGCACGTCGACGTTGGTGGATTAAACTATAAAAATAAAATTACTTCTTTTTAAACACTCTGCCGGTGTCGTTGGTGCGCACTACTCTTGCAGGATTTCCGTAAACAACCACGCCATCGGGAACATCCTTTGTGACAACAGAACCCATACCGATAATGACGTTGTCACCGATTTTAATGCCTTCGCGCAGGCAGGAGTGCAAGCCGATAAAGGTATTTTTTCCTACTACCGTATTTCCGCCTACGATGGAAAAGGCGCATATTTCACAGTTGTCGCCTAGCACCGCATTGTGACCAAGAACCGTGTTGCCGCGAATAAGGACGTTATTTCCGATAGTAACCATGGTGGAAACCGCAGCATTTTTTCCGATTGCGACACCTTCTCCAATTTCAACAGTTCTGTGAACAGAGCTTTCGGGGTTTATGAGGTTTGTCATTTTGCAGTTGTTTTCTTTTAGCTTTTGATAAACAGCGCCCTTGACTGCAACTTCACCGACTGAAACCATAAACTCCATGTTTTCTTTTCCGTATGTTTCGAGCGCCTTATCAAAGGTCATAACGGGATAGTCAATTAGTATCGTTCCGTCATTTTTAGCGTTATCGTCAATAAACACAAACTGTGTCCAGCGATTTTTCTTTTCGTTAATTTTTTCTGCTTGGCTGCTTAACTCTGTTCCAAGACCGCCCGCCCCGTATAAAGCCAGTATCATTCTAATATTCTCCTCTTTTTAATTGATTATGCCTTTTTCTCTAAGCTGTTTGAGCTCTTCTTCGGTGTATCCATAACTCATAAGTACATCGTTAGTATCTGCTCCGATGGGTTTCGTGGGCTCGGTGGGAATCGCGCCTACCGAATCCATTTCGATAGGGCTTGTAGCCACCTTATATACCACACCCGACGGATATGTAACGTCCTCAATATATCCGTTTGCCACTACCTGCTCGTCTTCGGGCAGTTCGCTGAAATGCTGCATTTTGACCATAGGAATATCCGCCTCGCGAGCAAAGGCCAACCACTCGTCTGACGTGTACTGCAAAAGGGCCTCCTTCATAATTATATAGAGCTCCTCTGAGTTTTCACGTCTTGCCGCTGCAGTGCTGAATTTAGGATCTTCGATCATATCAGCTCTTCCGATAATAGTGAACACCTTGGGAATCAGCTTCTCTGCATAGCCTGAAGCAATATATACGTATCGGCCGTCCTTACAGAGATAATCTCCGGAGCCAACACCCAGCTTCTGTCTGGGTCTTGGGTAAACCGAACCGTTCGGCTTCTGGGTTGCAATCTGCATTGCGCCCATAGCAAATACACCGTTATGAAGCAGGGAAGAACGAACGTAGTCTCCCACACCGGTCCTGAATCGGTTAAGCAGAGCAGCACATACCTCTACGGCAAGCGTCATGCCGGTAAAGTTATCGCCCACGGAGGACGGTGGGAAAACGGGATGGTAATCGTCTGTGATGGGTGCCATATCTAATAGGAATCCAGATCTCGCCCAGAAAGCCGTGTGGTCGAAAGCGGGAGCATCCGCATCAGGACCCTTTTCTCCGTAACCAAGTCCAATGGCATACACCAACTCGGGATAACGCTCCTTAACACTCTCATAGTCCAAGCGCAGACGCTTCAGTGCTGGTATACGCAGATTAGTGATAAAAACGTCTGCGCTTTTCAGCATCTTGTGACAAATCTCAAGGCCTGTTTCGGTTTTCAGGTTAAGTACTATGTGCTTTTTTCCGGTATTGTTAATATCGTAACCGGGGTTCTCCTCGTCGGTGAACTTATGAGGACAGCTTGCCTTGGCGCTAGCTCTCCAAGCATTACCGCCGCTTCGCTCGATTTTTATGACCTCTGCTCCCATATCCGCTAAAATACGGGCGCTCACAGGGACGGATACATAATCCGCTAACTCAATCACTTTAATTCCGGCAAGTGGTTTTCCCATATATCTACTTTAACACTCCTTTTAGATGCATTTTTATTCTTTAAAAAGCTTGCGTTTTGCAAAAATACAATATGTTATAATTATAACTCAAATTTAAGCTTTCGTCAATCATATTTAAAAAATAATAAGTATTTTGGCAGTAATATTAAGAATTTTCAAGCATAACCGGATTCGTTAGAATATGCGAATCGGGGTCATTTATATCCTTTGCCTCGGCTCTCATAAATATCTCGCCGTCAGCCACGTCGCACGAGGCACTTGTGCCTATAACCGTTTTCACGTTTCCGCGCGAGGTGAAGAACTTAATCTCACACTCACGGTTTACCGAAACGGTCATTTTCTCCTCCGTCGCACGTATCTCGGTAAAGCGGAGTCCTGTGTCCTTAATCTGTGCATAGAACGCGCCGTCGCGGTAAGCCTTGAGGCAGGCGTGCTCGGTAAATTCGGGCACTAAAAGCACGTTTGAACCCCAGTTGTTAGTTGACATCTGCCAATCAATAGCGGCAAAGCCCCAGCAGCGTCTGCCGGTTTTGAGAAGCTCATCCCAAAGCTCGGTGTAGAAGAGCGGCTGGTATTTTCCGTTTTCGTCTCTCCTGCGCCGCCGCGGTTGTAAATCTCAATACCTAAAACTCTATCGTCGTGGTCAAGCATTTCCTTGTACGTGTCGAAACCAACAAAAAATCTGTCTCCCGGGTGGTTGATAGTAACACCGCCGCCGTCCTCGAATTGCAGCTCGGACAAAATCTCATCAAAAACATTCTGCCAAGTCGTAGTAGCACCCTCTGTATGTCCGTGACCCTTAGCAAAGCTGCCGAGCGAGCAGAAGTGCCCGGCACCGCCTAAATTCGTGGTATAAACCTTTTCGGTGTTAGGACTGCCTATAACGTCGTACGGGATATTCGTAAAGAATTTATCGAGAGGATAAGTCGGCACCGATGGCTGATAATTGGTTGCGGCAACGTGCTTGAAGCCTTCCTTTATTGCTGCCTCGAAGCTGTTTTGGTTGTGTAAGTGCATATGCGACATTGATTTTACGTGCCCGACACTTTCCCAGCCTACGTTTTCGTAGGGGTTTATCATATCTATATTTCCTTATTTACAAAAGTTCTCAATATAGCTGTCAATTGCCGATTTTATGATTTTAATAGCTTCGCCCCTGTCCTTGACCTCATTGACTGCCGTGGTCTTGTTTTCAAGATTCTTGTATACTGCAAAGAAATGGCGCATTTCCTCAAAAATATGCCCCGGAAGCTGGTCTATGTTTGTGTAATGGTTGTAGGTCGGGTCATTGTAGGGAATAGCTATTATCTTCTCGTCGCTTCTGCCGTTATCAATCATTGAGATAACCCCGATAGGATAAGCGCGCACGAGTGACATAGGCTCAAGTGGCTCGGAGCAGAGAAGCAACACGTCAAGCGGGTCGTTATCGTCGCCATAGGTACGCGGAATGAAGCCGTAATTTGCAGGATAATGGGTCGAGGTGTAAAGTATACGGTCAAGAATTATGTATCCCGTTTCCTTGTCAAGCTCGTATTTTTTTTTACTGCCCTTGGATATTTCCACAACGCAGATGAAATCCTCGGCGGAAATTCTTTTCGGGGAGATATCGTGCCATATATTAGACATTTACTGTATCCTTTCAAGGTTTTGATAGATATATTTTATCACGCGCGAGGCGTTTTGTCAACAGGGTTGTAGGCGACCGAGAAAATAGATGTTGACATCTCAACATCTGTATGGTATAATAGAAGTGTTGAGATGTAGGGGATTTCCTTAATTTTCGTCCCTAAGGAGGTTTTCTGTTTCGTGATAAACAGATTCGTCAAATTTTCCTTTGCCATTACCGAAATACATCGTCATTTGCACAAAATAATGTCAGACGAGATGTGCTCCCACGGTCTTCGCGGACCGCACTCGGTTTACCTCATAAGACTTAATATGATGCCTGACGGTGTAACCGCCACAGAGCTTGCAAGGCTTTGTGACAAAAACAAGGCAGACGTTTCGCGCGCTATGTCCGAGTTTGAGGAGCGCGGGTTCGTTGTTCGTGAGGGCGGGAAAAACCCTTACCGTGCCAAAATTCTGCTTACCGAAAAGGGTAAACGCGCCTCGGAGCAGCTCCGTGAGCGCGCCCGTCTTGCGGTTTCCCTCGTGAGCGAGGGGCTTTCTGATGAAAAGCGCGCGGTGTTCTACGAGGCGCTTGACCTCATCGCTTGCAATATGCAAAAAATCAGCGATGGGGGCCTACCGCAGAGATAGCCGTTTATTTGCTCTTGATTTTGTACATTATTATTCTATATTAAAATGGAGAATTAATATGAGAGATTACGTTATATATACCGACTCGTCTGCTGATATCTCACCGGATATCCTTAAAGAGTGGGGAGTATCTTCACTTTCGCTTACCTTCCGTTTTTCCGATTCCGAGCGCGAGTTTTCGAACAGTGATATGGAAATCGGCGAATTCTATAACAAAATGCGTGCAGGTGGCATTGCAAAGACCGCCGCAGTAAATTCTGAATCCTTCCGTGAGAGCTTTGAGTCGATTCTCAAGGAGGGGCGCGACGTTCTTTACATCGGCTTTTCCTCAGGGCTCAGCACGACCTACAACTCCGCGCGTATTGCCGGAGAGTCGCTGGCTGAGGAATATCCCGATGGGAGAGTCGTTACCGTTGACAGCCTTGCCGCGTCGGCAGGACTCGGCATGCTCGTGCGTCTCGCAGTGCTTAAAAAGGCGGAGGGGAAAAATATTGACGAGGTTGCAGCTTACATTGAGTCAATAAAGCTTAAAATGTGCCATTGGTTTACCGTTGACGACCTTGTTTATCTCAAGCGTGGCGGCAGAGTAAGTCCTACCGCGGCATTCGTCGGTAATCTGCTTGGTATAAAGCCGGTGCTTCACGTTGATAACGACGGACATCTTGTGAACGTCTCCAAGGTGCGTGGCAGACGTGCGGCAATCGGTGCGCTCTTTGAAAAATACAGTGAGCTTTCAGAAAATCCCACTGAGGGACTCGTTTATATATCGCATAGCGACTGCAGGGCTGACGCCGAGTCGCTTGCCGCTATGATAAAGGAAAAGCACGGTGTAAAAGTTGAGATAATCACCGACGTAGGTCCTGTTATCGGTGCACATTCGGGTCCCGGCACGCTCGCGCTGTTCTTCGTGGGCAGAGAAAGATAAGGTAAAAGGAGAGATACTATGGCTCCCATATTCAAGGATAAAGGCTCGACAAAAAAGACTGCCGATAAAATGGAGAAAAAGTCAGCACAGACTAAAGGGTCGACACAGAAGAAAAAGCCTGCAGAGAAGAAAAAGACCGCGACAAAGCCAAAGCAGAAATCCGAGAGCAGGTTCAACATTAAATATCTCGGGGGACTTCTCTTTGCAAAAATGGCAAGGGGCGGAGCGTCCGAGCTTCGTACCAACGCCGATGAGGTGAACAAGCTCAACGTGTTCCCCGTACCCGACGGAGATACGGGTGACAATATGCGTATGACAATCGAAAGCGGTATCGCGGCAATCGAGAATCTTGATTCCGACGATATTGCCGAGGTAATGAAGGTGTTTTCCCACGGCATGCTCCTCGGAGCAAGAGGAAACTCGGGCGTTATACTCTCGCAGCTCTTTGCCGGTATATCAAAGGGACTTAAAAGCTCTTCAAAGGCAGACCCCATCGAGTTTGGAAATGCGTTGAAAATAGGCGTTGCGCAGGCTTACACGTCGGTTATGACTCCTACGGAGGGGACTATTCTTACCGTAGCGAGAGAGGCGGTCGAATACGCAGTGTCGCGCATTACTCCGAGGAGCACTATAAGAACGCTCTTTGCCGACCTTGTGAAGGAAATGCATGCCTCTCTTGAGCGTACTCCCGAGATACTCAAGGTCTTAAAGGAAGCTGGTGTGGTTGACTCGGGCGGAGCAGGGCTCTTCTATATCATGGACGGACTTAACAGAGTTCTAAACGGTGAGGAGGTTGCCGACACAGCACCCGTCACCGACGCGTCAAAGCCTGTATCGCTTACCTCGGGCTTCGGTCCTGATAGTGAAATGACGTATGGATATTGCACAGAGCTTCTCGTTCAGCTCCAGCACAAAAAGTGTGATATCGACTCATTTGACGTTGAGGCGTTGAAGAGCTTCCTTGCAGGAATAGGCGATTCAATCGTTGCCTTCAAAACCGAGAGTATAGTCAAGGTTCACGTTCATACGAAGACACCCGAGAAGGTTCTTGAGCACCTTCGCGGCTTTGGCGAATTCGTCACCGTGAAAATCGAAAACATGTCGGTGCAGCACACTGAAATTGTTGAAAAAGACGAAGAAACCAAAGAAAAAACAGAGCAGAAGCCTGTAGAGAAAAAGAAGTACGGCGTTGTTGCTGTCAGCAACGGCGAGGGTATTTCAAATCTTTTCCGCGAGTTCGGAGCCGATGAGATAGTCGACGGCGGTCAGACTAACAACCCGTCGACCAGCGATTTTATCGACGCTTTTTCGCGTATCAATGCCGAAGATATATTCGTTTTGCCTAACAATTCCAATATAATAATGGCGGCAGAGCAGGCGGCGGAGCTTTACGAGGGAGCTCGGGTTCACGTGCTTCCCGCCAAGAATATCGGTGCAGGCTACGTAGCAATATCGGCAGCCGATTTGTCGGCTGACAAGCCAGAGCAAGTTATTGCCACGATGACCGAGGCAATCGGAAGAATTACGACGGGCTATGTATCCCCTGCGGTGCGAGACGCCGATATGAACGGGGTTCACGTTAACGAGGGCGACACGATAGGCATTATCGGCAAGGAGATTGTGGTTTCAGAGGCGGAGAGAATTCACGCGTCGGAAAAGCTCATTGATACGCTTCTTTCGGGCGACGCCTCTATGCTTACCGTATTCACGGGAGTTGATTCTACCGAAGACGAGGCGGCGTCACTTCTTTCTTATGCCGCTGAAAACCACCCCACAGTCGAGGTTTACTTCATCCCCGGCGGTCAAGAAATTTATCCTTATATCTTCGTTGCAGAATAATTAAAACAAAAGAGCCGATACGGAATCTCCGTATCGGCTCTTTTTAGGTTAGATTAGAAATTGAATTTCTTTCTTGCGGTGTAGCTGGTGTGGAGCGCGTGGTGCGCAGCGTGACAGCCGTAGCCGCCCTTGAAGTAGTTGTCGTAAACCTCTTTGATAACAGGGTTGAGGTGAGACTTTCTCATAGTCATAGCCTTATCCTGATCGTAAAGAGCCTTAGCTCTTACAGCCTTGAGGTCAACGGTGTCGCGTACGTGCTGAGGCTGGATAGGCTGACCGCCGCCGTTTACACAGCCACCGGGGCAACCCATAATCTCAACGAAGGTCCAATCAGCCTCACCCGAGGCAATCTTGTCCATAACGAGCTTTGCATTAGCAGCGCCCGAAGCAACGGCAACCTTGATATCCATACCTGCGATATTGTAGGTAGCTTCCTTAAGGCCTGCGGTGCCGCGAACCTCGTGGAACTCGATGGTGTCGTTATCCTTGCCGGTGAGAACGTCGTTTGCAGTACGGAGAGCAGCCTCCATAACGCCGCCGGTAGCACCGAAGATAACAGCAGCACCGGTATCAGCGCCAAGGGGATTATCAAACTCTTCGTCGGGAAGAGCAGTGAACTTAATGCCTGCGCGGCCGATCATTCTTGCAAGCTCACGGGTGGTAAGCGCTACGTCAACGTCAGCGATGCCTTCGCCTGCTGCGGACATATCGTCTCTGCCTACCTCAAACTTCTTTGCGGTACAGGGCATAATAGAAACAACGAAGATATCCTTCGGGTCATAGCCCATCTTATCAGCCCAATAGGTCTTGATAAGCGCGCCGCCCATCTGCTGAGGAGACTTGCAGGAGGAAAGGTGACCTACCATCTCGGGATAGTAAAGCTCACAGAACTTAACCCATCCGGGAGAGCAGGAGGTAATCATAGGAAGAGTGCCGCCATTCTTAACACGCTCAAGAAGCTCCGTAGCCTCCTCAACGATAGTGAAGTCAGCCGCGGTGTTGGTATCAAATACCTTCTCAAAGCCAAGTCTGCGAAGAGCCGCAACCATCTTGCCCTCAACGTTAGTGCCGATAGGCATATCGAAGCACTCGCCGAGAGTTGCTCTGATGGAGGGAGCGGTCTGAACTACAACGTGCTTTGTCTCGTCAGCAAGCGCCGCCCATACCTTGTCGGTGTCATCCTTCTCAACGAGAGCGCCGGTAGGACATACAACGGTGCACTGACCGCAGGAGATACAGGGAGTAGCGTTAAGCTCGAGGTTAAACGCCTGACCAATGCAGGTGTCGATACCGCGGTTGTTCGCACCGATAACAGATACGAACTGCTCGTCGCAGGCTGCAACGCAGCGACGGCAAAGGATACACTTGTTGTTGTCTCTTACAAGGTGAGGAGCAGAGTAGTCAAGCTCGTAGGTGGGCTTGAAGCCGCCGAATGCATTCGAGTCAACGCCGTACTCAAGGCAGAGCTTCTGAAGCTCGCAGTTGGTGGAGCGAACGCAGGAGAGGCAGTTTTTATCGTGGGTCGAGAGAATAAGCTCGAGGGTAGTCTTGCGAGCCTCTCTTACCTTTGGGGTGTTGGTTTTGATTTCCATACCCTCGGTAACGGGGTATACGCAGGCGGTAACGAGTCCGCGCGCACCGGTAGCCTCAACGACGCAGATACGGCAAGCACCAATCTCGTTTTTCTCCTTCATAAAGCAGAGGGTGGGAATCTCCACGCCTGCCGCACGGGCAGCTTCAAGAATAGTAGCGCCCTTGGGTACGCTGACGGCAATACCGTTAACCTTAACATTTAACATTTCCATTATAGCGTACTCCTTTCTTACTTCTTTGAAATTGCGCCGAACTTACAGCCAGCCATGCAAGCGCCGCACTTGATACACTTATCGGTGAGGATAGTGTAGGAGGGAAGCTTGTGACCGGGGGCTGTGTAGTCGGTCTTAACGATAGCATCAACAGGGCAGTTCTTTGCGCACTTGCCGCAGCCGATACACTTGTCCTTATCAATGGAGAAGGAAAGAAGGCTCTTACATACTCCAGCAGGACACTTCTTGTCCACAACGTGAGCGATGTACTCGTCACGGAAGAATTTAAGGGTTGCAAGCACGGGGTTGGGAGCAGTCTGACCGAGACCGCAGAGCGAGTTCTGCTTTATGTAGTTGCAAAGCTCCTCGAGCCTGTCAAGGTCCTCAAGAGTGCCCTTGCCCTCGATGATTTTGTCAAGTATCTCAAGCAGACGTCTCGTACCTACGCGGCAGGGAGTGCACTTACCGCAGGACTCGTCAACGGTGAACTCGAGGAAGAACTTAGCCATGTCAACCATGCAGTTATCCTCGTCCATGACGATAAGACCGCCCGAGCCCATCATACAGCCGAGAGCAACGAGGTTATCGTAGTCAACCTCAGTGTTAATGAGGCTTGCGGGGATACAACCGCCGGAGGGACCGCCGGTCTGAGCCGCCTTGAACTTCTTTCCGTTAGGAATACCGCCGCCAATCTCGTTGATGATGGTGTCAAGAGTAACGCCCATAGGAATCTCAACAAGACCGGTGTGCTCAATCTTACCGCCGAGTGCGAATACCTTAGTACCCTTCGACTTTTCGGTACCCATAGAGGCGAACCAATCTGCGCCCTTGAGGATAATTTGAGGAATGTTAGCAAAGGTCTCAACGTTGTTCTCAACGGTGGGCTTGCCAAACAGACCCTTAACCGCAGGATAGGGAGGACGGGGTCTCGGCTCACCGCGGTTGCCCTCAATAGAGGTCATAAGCGCGGTTTCCTCGCCGCAGACGAACGCGCCCGCGCCAAGCTTGATTTCAAGGTCGAAATCAAAGCCGGACTCGAAAATATTTTTACCGAGAAGGCCGTATTCTTTAGCCTGGTCGATTGCGTGCTGAAGACGGGTAACTGCAATAGGATACTCGGCTCTTACGTAAACGTAACCCTTGGTCGCGCCGATAGCGTAGCCGCAGATTGCCATAGCCTCGATAACAGAGTGGGGGTCACCCTCGAGAATGGAACGGTCCATGAACGCTCCGGGGTCGCCCTCGTCGGCGTTACATACAACGTACTTCTGGTCAGCCTTGTTGGGAGCGCAAAGAGCCCACTTACGACCGGTGGGGAAGCCGCCGCCTCCTCTGCCACGAAGACCGGAATCCGAAACTACCTTGATAACCTCCTCGGGGGTCATCTCGGTGAGCGCCTTACCGAGTGCTGCATAGCCGTCCATTGCGATGTATTCCTCGATATCGTCGGGGTTGATAACACCGCAGTTACGAAGCACGATACGCTTCTGCGATTTGTAGAACGCAGTGTCGCCGAGAGAAACGCTTGCCTTCTCGACAATCTCCTCAGCGCCGGTATCAGCGTAAACAAGACGCTCAACCACACGACCCTTGAGAAGGTGCTCTTCAACGATTTCCTTTACGTCTTTAGGCTCTACACAGCTGTAGAAGGTTCCGTCGGGATAAATGATAACGACAGGGCCGAGAGCGCAAAGACCGAAGCAACCGGTCTGAACGAGCTTGACCTCGTCAGCAAGGCCAAAGGCCTTAATGTTTTCTTCGAAAGCAGTCTGAATAGACTGGCTTCCGGAGGAGGTACAGCCTGTACCGCCACAAACAAGAACATGTGAACGAATCATTATTAGACCTCCGATTAGTTAGTAGATGAAACTGTGAACTCGGTAACTACGTTTCCGCCCTTGAGGTGACGCTCAACGACCGTCTTTACCTTTTCGGGAGTCATCTTTACGTAGGTAACCTTTTCCTTGCCCGCCTCGAATACCTCAACTATAGGCTCAAGCTGGCAAAGGCCAATGCAGCCTGTCTGAGTTACGGTAACCGTGTCTGCGAGCCCTGCTGCGTTAACCTCTGCAACGCAAGCATTAAGCACGGGTCTTGCGCCTGCCGCAATACCGCAGGTAGCCATACCTACGACAACGCGTACGTCGTTAGAACCCTCGCGAAGAACAACCTTGTCCTTCATTCTGTCTTTGATTGCTTTAAGTTCAGCCAAAGATTTCATAGACTTTTCCTTTCAATTTAGCACTAAATTTATATATTTCTATATATTAAAAATCCGAATATTGCTCCCTGAGGCTATCGCCAAGCCAGGATATAACCTCAAAGGAGTCGAGGGGAATCCCCTCGAGCACCTCGCGCATTTGGCGGGTGTCCATCATAATTTCACCGTCGCCCTTTCTGTGAACAAATTTGAAATCCACGTCGGGGTGACCCTGCACGAGCGTTTGCAGAGTTGCAGCCACGTCGCCAAGTGGGGTGAAATCGATATGATTTTTATAAAACGTTGCGATGACTGTCGTGCCGTGCGAGTCGGGGAACTCCTCGCGTGTCCTTGACGAAATTCTGACCGTACCGCCGGTTTGCTCTGCCGCGAGCACAAGAAGCGGAATACCGAGTCCGACCCTGCGCGTTTTGCGCGTGGTGTAGAACGGATTTGAAACCGACGCTATAACCTCGGTACTCATTCCGCAGCCGTTATCGGCAATCGTAATCGTCAGGGTATCGTCGGATTCGTCAACGGTTATCTCGGTGAGCGTTGCGCCCGCCTTGACCGAATTCTCGGTAATGTCGAGAATGTTTAGCGAAAGCTCCTTCATTATCGCCTCCCGAGCAGCCTTATAAGCTCGCGCCGTACGGCGCCGCCGTCCTGTCGGTCGGCACTAAGCTCAAGGTAGCTCTCTTTGTCGTGAACGTCGGTCAGCATATGCGCGTCAGAGGACACGATTATCTGCTTTCCGCTAAGGTCGTATTTTTCGCAGTACTCTCCGACAAGCTCGGGAGAGCGTATCTCTACGCAGTCAAAATGCGGCGTAGGCGGCAGAGTACCGAGAATGGCGATTATCCCGTTGCTTGACCTGTCAATGTGGGCAGGGTAGCAAATGCCGTTATACATTGCTACGAGCGCAGGCACATCCTCTATCGAAACGGTGGTAGCGTTGGTTAACAGGTGCTCCTCCTTGCCGATAACGTTGTCGTCGCCGTCGAGTATAAGCTGCTCACCGAAAATATCGGGGCGGTTTTTTATAAGCACGCGTCGCTTCGCTATTTCCTCATCAAACGCCATAGCGTCGGAGAGGGTTTCGAAAAGACAAACGACGTGTATGTCCTCTGAGGTTGTAAGCTCCATACCCGCAACGGGTATTACACCGTATCTTTCCGCCGCGCGAAAAAGGGCAGGGCAGTTCTTGCAGCTGTTGTGGTCTGTGAGCGCAAGAATATCTATCCCCGAGAGGGAGGCCATGCCGAGCAGATTGTTCGGTGTGTTGTCCTCGTCCGCACATGGGGAAAGACAAGAGTGGGTGTGAAGGTCGTAGTAGAAGCGACTCATTTGAGAATACCTGCTAAAAGCTTTGCTGTTTCGTAAATGGGCAGACCGCTTCCAAGGATATTCACGCCCTTCTCACTCGCAACGCGAAGCACGTCGTCTTCAAGCGTCACTCCCTCTGCGAGTATAACGCAGGAGAGATCAAGAAGCGAGGCAACCGCTATCACGTTTACGTTTGACATAATAGTTATCCAGGCGTTATCCGCCGAGGCGCGGCCCATAACCCAGCTGAGCAGGTCGCCGACGTAAACGCCGTTAATTTCTCGCTCGCCGTCGGTTACCGCAAGCGGTGTGAGAGCTGCCGTATCGATAAGCTTATTTACCGTCATCTCTAAGCCCTTTCTCTTTTTTGAGCTCGGTGACCGTCTTTATCGGACAGTCGTCAACCGTGGAGTGACCCGTGACAATATCCTCGGCAAAGGCACGGCAGGTCGGAGCACCGCATGAGCCGCAGTCAATACCGGGCAGAATCTCGCGAAGCTTATGTATTTCACTCATCATTCGCATAGATTCGGTAAGGCTGTCGCTGAGCCTTGCAAGGGGGTGATATTTCGGCATATCAGAGAATGTATATTCCCTCGGGACGTCGGTGGAATCCTTATCAATCTGATTTCGCGATACCGGAAGATAGCGCCTTAGCGATTGCAAGCGCGCTTTTGCGATAAAGGGATTCTGTATTGTCAGAACTCCTCCAACGCAGCCGCCGGTGCAGGCGTTCAGCTCGATAAAATCAAGAGGCGGAATATTTCCGTTCTCCATCTGGTCGAGCACGTGAATGACGTTGTCTATTCCGTCTGCTGCCAGGTAATCGTCGTTCAGAATGGCGGTAGCCTCACCGCCGCTTCTCGCCCAGCCAAGACCTATTCTGCCTGATTCGGATAAGGGACGGATGTCCCTGTCCTTGCGCATTTTACTAATGAGAAGAAAATATATATCGCTGATTGATACGACCTCGTCGACTGCGCTCTTGTAAGAAGCAAAGCCGTTCTTTACGTAGCTTGCCTTTGCGGGGCAGGGGGATATGAAGCAAACGCCGATATCCTCGGGAGAAAGCTCGGGGTGCTCTTTATGTGCGCGCTCCTTCGCAAGTCTCGCCGCTACCTCCATAGGGGGCAGCATATTCACGATATGCTCCTCAAGGGTCGGAAACCTGAGACCGATAAGACGCATGATTACCGGACAAGCCGAGCTTATAACCGGTTTTTTTACGTCATCTCTTTTAAGATAGGAGCGTGTATATGCCGAAACGAGCTCCGCAGCCTTCGAGACCTCGTAAACGTCGTCAAAGCCGATTTGCATAAGACCGTCGAGAACGTAGTCTACGTCGTCAAGATTGTCAAACTGACCGTACAGGGTAGGCGCAGGAAGAGCTATCTTCCATTTGAATCTGTCCATATCGGAGAGCTTCGAGCAGACCGCCTTCTTAGCCTTGTTGTGGCAGACGCGGATGCACTCGCCGCAGTCAATGCACCTTTCGGAGTTGATGACTGCGTGACCGTTCCTGATTCTGATTGCCTCGGTGGGACAATGCTTTAAGCAGGTGGTACAGCCCGTGCACTTGCTCTCATCGAGGAGGACCGAGTGCTCGTAAGAATACATAAAGCCACCTTAGTAATTAACTCTCATTACAATTTTGGTCCCAACTCCGACCGTTGATGAAATATCCATATAGTCGGTGTATTTTCGCATATTAGGAAGACCCATTCCGGCACCGAAGCCGAGCGCGCGGATTGTTTCCGTCGCGGTGGAATAGCCCTCTTGCATAGCAAGCTCAATGTCCTTGATGCCGGGACCCTTGTCATCAAGTACAATCTCAATATAGCCCTCACATACGCGCACCTCGGCAGTGCCGCCGCCCGCGTGAATAACCATATTGATTTCTCCCTCGTACATAGCAACCGAAACTCGCTTTATAATCTCTGCTGATAGACCGAGCTGGCGCAGATTCTTCTTGACCTGTACTGAGGCTTGACCGGCAGACGTAAAATCGTCGCCGTCAACTGTAAAACGGAAAACCAATTCTTCGCTCATTATCCGATTCTCGTGTCGTTTACAAGACCGTTGGAATATAGCTTACCGCAAGCGGTGTACATAGTCATATCGGTGCTCATAACGACGATTCCGCTCTCGCGCGCCAGCTCGAGCATTTCCTTCGTTGGAGTTTTCGAGCGAATGAATACGATGCACACCATATCCATCATCACGGCGGTACGGATAACCTGAGGGTTTACCAGACCGGTCAGCAGCACGGGCTGGTCGCTTACATAAGCGAGAACGTCGCTCATCAGGTCACAGCCGAAAACCGAGCACACGTCACGGTCGAGCTTATCCTCGCAGCAGTGCACCTCGGCCTCAAGTAGTTCTTGAATTTTATTGATTTTCATGTAATTTGGCTTCCTTGTTTATAGATTAGACAGGGAAAATCAGTTGTATTTTGCAATGATACCGTCAACGTCGTCAACACCAAGACGGCCGTAGACCTCCTCGTTTACGGTGAGGACAGGAGCAAGACCGCAGGCACCTATGCAACGGCAAGCAGTGAGAGAGAACTTTCTGTCAGGGGTACATTCATCACCCGCGATACCGAGAATCTCCTGAAGCTTGTCGTATATATCGCCCGAGCCCTTAACGTAGCAGGCGGTACCAAGACAAACCGAGATGTGGTGGTCACCCTTGGGGGTAAGCGAGAACTGAGCGTAGAAGGTGGAAACACCGTAAACCTTCTCAAGCGGTACTCCCATACCGTCGGCAATCATAGACTGCACCTCGATGGGAAGATAACCGTAAATGTCCTGAGCCTGCTGCATAACTGCCATAAGACGGCTTGCGTCGCCCTTGTTTGCTTCGATAACAGCCATGAGCTTGGCTTCCTGCTCCGCAGTTCCGTTAAAGGGAATACTGGAAAGCTTTTTCAGCATATTTTTTCCTCCTTTTATATGCGCACAGCTGACAGGCGCATAATATTACTACTATATTATAACACGCACGCGACGCATTTTCAAGAGAAAATCGAATTTTGCTTCATAAACTTGAAAATTCGTTTATTCTGTACAATTAATTACACATATAATTGTTAAATTCTTCACATACTGCCGCTCGTAACGCATACCACGCGCCGCTGTCACCCCCGCCGACCGTGTGTCCGTCAATGCTGCCCGCGGCGAGAGCAAGCTTTGTCGTGCTTGTAACTATCACCTCGTCGGCAGAGTAAAGCTCTGCGAGGGTGAAGGGGCGCTCGCACACGGGAATTCCAAGCTTTTTCGCCGCGCGAATAAGCTGCCTTCGAGTGATTCCGGGTAGGATAAGACACGACTCGGGGTGCGTGATAAGAGTGCCTCCTTTCAGTATTGCGATGTTTGAATGTGCACATTCTGTGACCGTATCGCCTCTATGAAATACTGCCTCGTCAGCTCCGCACTCCTCGGCTCTCGTTGAGGCGATAACCGAGGGTAAGAGGTTCAGAGTTTTGATATCACAGTAGTAATAGCGCAGGTCTTCTGCCGTAATTAGAGAGAGGGTAGTCTCGGGCGAAGGCAGGGGGCTATCCGAGACGGTGACGAGAAGATTAACCCCTGCGCCCACGGCAGAGTGCACGCGCGCACCTTTATCCCTCGAAAGCTGAAAATAGAGGAAAAATTCCTCTATGGCGGAGTGCCTGACCGTTTCGAAAAGAATTTTTTTAAGCTCCTCTCGACTGACGGGCGGCGCGATACCGAGCCTTGCGGCATTTACGAAAAGCCTTTCTATGTGCTCGTCAAGAAGAAAGATTTTGCCCCTCTTTCCGATTGCAGCGTCGTAAACTCCGTCGCCGAAAAAGAGCGCCCTGTCCGACAGGGGGACTGTGATTTCCTCCCGTCTTCCAAAGCGCCCGTTATAATATGCGTATTCCATAAAAACCTCCGAAATAAAATTTGCCGTTTTGTATTCCGAGGTTTTGAACGTCTTAAAGCTTTACGTCCTCGAGTATATTTCCGCCAAAGTCCTTTACCGTAAAGCGGCGGTTTTCATAAACCATATAGCTTTTCGGTCTGCCCTCCTTAGGTATGGAAACCGAGCCTGGGTTAAGGTAGAGATTTTCATCTCCGAATTTGCACGCGGCGTAAACGTGCGTGTGACCGCCGAGTAGCACGTCACCCTTGCCAATCGGCGGTGGGTTATCTGGGGTGTGATGATGACCGTGGCTTGCGAATACCGATATGCCGTCAAGCGAGAGCAGGGCATAGTCGGCGAGCACGGGGAAGCTAAGAACCATCTCGTCGACCTCCGCGTCGCAGTTGCCGCGCACCGAGGTAATTTTATCCGCATAAGCGTTAAGTAAGGAAATCACGCCCTTGGGATTGTAGGAGGGCGGCAGGTCGTTTCTCGGTCCGTGATAGAGTATATCGCCGAGAAGAAGTATTCTGTCGCAGCCCTCGGCGGCGAATTTTCTTATCAGCTCCTCTGCGCTCGACAGGTCGCCGTGCAAATCGGATGCAATCAAAAGCTTCATACCATAAATTCCCTTCGGTAGTTATATTTTATGCCGTTTTCTTATTATTGTAGCATTTCGGGAGTGCTTTTTCAACCGATTTTGGAAAAAATACGAAAATTTGTTTTTATCTATTGATTTTTTCGAGAACGTGTGCTATAATAGCCATAACTGTGCTTATGCGCTTTTGCATACCGGTGTATTATCAGGATGGTCCTCTGCAATGCTCTGTAAGAACATCCGTAGTTTGAAGGAGGCCATAAAATGGAAAAAATCCAGGCTTTTGTTAACGAGCAGCTTAAGACCGAAGTTCCCAAGTTCGGTATCGGCGACGGCGTAAAGGTTTACGTCAAAATCGTCGAGGGTGAGAAGGAGAGAACTCAGATGTTCGAGGGTACCGTTATTGCCAAGCACGGCGGCGGAATCTCCGAGACCTTTACCGTAAGACGCGTATCCTACGGTGTAGGCGTTGAGAAGACCTTCCCCCTTCATTCTCCCAACGTAGAGAAGATTGTAGTATTCCGCGAGGCGAAGGTTCGCCGTGCGAAGCTCTACTATCTCCGTTCGAGAGTCGGTAAGGCAGCAAAGGTTAAGGAAAAGGTTTAATTTTTCCTGCCACCAAATAAAAGAGCCGCAAATCTTGCGGCTCTTTTATTTTATGCAAAAAGTATTTTAGACACGAAATATCCGATAACGGCAATACCGAGAATTATGCGGTATATGCCGAAGGGAGCAAAGTCGTGCCTCTTTACAAAATCGGTTAAGAATTTTATCGCAAAGAGCGACACGAGGAAGGATACAACCATACCGATAAGAAGTAAAATTATCTCATCGCCCGTGGGTATGCCGCCGTCGAGCAGATACTTGACAAGCTTTAGCCCCGACGCGCCGAGCATAATGGGGATTGCCATAAAGAAGGAAAATTCTGCCGCCGCCGAGCGTGATACGCCCGTGAGCATACCGCCGAGAATTGTCGAGCCCGAGCGCGACGTGCCGGGAACGAGAGAGAGAACCTGAAACGCGCCTATTTTCAGCGCGTCGGTGTAGGAAAGGTCAAGCGTGTCCTCAACTTTCGGCGTTTTATCCTTTCGAAGCCTCTCAACGAGTATAAAGGCAATACCGTAAACTATGAGAGCTATTGAAACCACAACGTAGTTGTAAAAATATTTATCGAATATGTCGTCAAGTAAAAGCCCGATAACTGCCGCAGGAATTGCACCCGCTATAACCTTGCCCCAAAGCGAGAGAGTTTTTTTGCGCTCCGACTCGCTTTTTTTCCTTGTAAAAGGGTTTAGCCTGTCAAAAAACAGCACGGGCACGGCTAAAATTGCGCCAAGCTGGATAACCACGAGGAACATCTCCATAAATTCCTCGGATACCGCAAGGCTTATAAATTCGTCGACGAGTATCATGTGTCCCGTCGAGCTGACGGGAAGCCACTCGGTAATGCCCTCGACTATGCCAAGTATCACCGCCTTCAAAATTTCAAAAAAATCCATATCTCTCCTTTACTCCGTGTCGCCGGCTCTGATTATATCACCGGGGCGCATAGGTCGGTCAGCCTTCATATAAAAGGTCATATAGGGGTGGGGGGTCGAGTTGATTTCCTCGCCCGACTCATCTAAAAGAGCAAGCACCTCTATCGCCTCGCCGCACTTGCCCGGGGTGAGAAGCTCGACAGGGTCGCCAAGTGTCATTTTGTTGCGCTGGTTGAGCTTTGCAAGCCCTGTTTTTTCGTCGTACTCCGTGACGACCGCAAGATATGCCTTTTCCTTTGTGTAGCCATTATCGGAAACAAGGTTTGCGTCGGTGCGGGAGTCTGCAAAATAGTAGCCGGTAGCGTATTCGCGGTGGGTCACCGAGCATAGCTCGCGATACCAATCGGGGTTGTATTCGTAGCTACCCGAGAAATAAGAGTCAAGCGCCATTTTATAAGTATTCGTGACGACGGCGGTATAGTACGCCGATTTCATTCGTCCTTCAATCTTAAATGAGCTGATACCTGCCTCGACAAGCTTGGGAACGTGCTCAATTGTGCAGGTGTCGCGGCTTGCCATAATGAAGGTCTCGCCGCCTATTTCCTCAATCGGCATTTTGCAGTCGGGGCGCTTTTCCTCCTCTATTTCGTAGCCGCGGATGGTGTAATTCCACCTGCACGGCTGAGCGCACATTCCGCGGTTGGCGTCACGGCCTATCATATGACCCGACAGTAAACACCTGCCGCTATAGGATATGCACATTGAGCCGTGAATAAAGCACTCAAGCTCGATTTCGTCTGGCACTGCCGCTCTTATCGCGCGTATCTCGTCAAGGGTGAGCTCGCGTGCAAGCACCACGCGCTTAGCGCCAAGCGCAGCCCATGCGCGCACTGCTGCGGCGCTCACGGCGTTTGCCTGCGTTGAGACGTGTATTTCCGTATCTGGAAGCAGCTCGCGTACGAGCGCCATAACGCCGACGTCGGCAACTATAAGCGCGTCGGGGCGGATATCTCTTAAGGAAATCAGATATTCGCGAAGCGAGGCATATTCTTGCTCGCGCGGCATAGTATTGACTGTAAGATAAACCTTAACGCCGCGGTGGTGGGCGTATTCGACCGCCTCTCGAAGCTCCTCGCGCGAGAAGTTGTCGGCGGCGGCGCGCATACCGAAAAGCTCGCCCGCAAGATATACGGCGTCTGCTCCGTAGAGAATTGCCGCCTTCATTTTTTCAAAATTTCCCGCAGGGGAAAGTAGCTCGGGACGTTTCATATATTTTGCCTTTCGTGGATTTGTTCAGGGATTAAAATAAGGTTTAGCTCCCACGCGGGAACGCAGCGAAGCCTGCGCAGATAAAAGCGATAGCCGACAAGCTCCTCTGCAAGCATAAGAGGTATCTCGAAGAGGTCGCGGCTTCTGTGATAGAGCGATACGAGAAGGGCGGGCCTTGTGCGGCGGATAAGCTCGAGCGAGCCTCTGAGAGCCGAGAGCTCCGCGCCCTCAACGTCATATTTTATATAGTCTATTTTGTCCTTGGTAAGCGTGTCGAGCATAATGGTCGGCACGTCGGATTCGCGGTGCTCGTAGGATAGGGTAGAGGTGAGCGAGGAATTGCGGTTTCCACTGTCGTAAAATCTCGAAACACCGTCCTCATCCCATACCGCGGCATTAATCGGTACAATCTCTATAACAGATTCTGCCTCGGAATATTTTAGTAGTTTCTTAAAATTGCGTTTATCTGGTTCTATCGCATATATCTTTTTGAGGCTCGGGAAATAACTCTTCATTTCCTTTGCGGTGTCGCCGTTATAAGCCCCTGCGTCAATTGCCGTGCGTATGCTCTCACGTGGCAAAAGCGAATAAATCGAATCCACCGTTACCGTATTCGACAGGTACTCGAGCTTTCCCGTAAGCTTGTAGCTTACAGTATCCCAAAGCAGTGACAGCGACTCCTCGTCACACATAAGACCTGCCGCACGGCAAAGCTCGTCGTAGTGTGCGTTATAGAACTGCGCGTCAAAATACTCCTCGCCTGCAACGGGCATGTCGGGAATATATAGCTCGTAATTTTTGTCGAGGCTTTCAATCAGCGAAAGCACCTCATCTCTGCGCGTTGCAAAGGAGAGGACGATAACTAAATCGGGATATTCGGCGAGTATTTCCGAGAAGGATTTGACCCTCATGCCGCGATAGCTGTGACCGCGCACGAAGCCGTCGGAGGCAAAGACGTCTGCGACCTTGATTCCGTACTTTTCAAAACGCGAAAAAAGCTTATCAGCGCCGTTGCCCATTCCGTATACCACGATGGGCCTCTTCTCGCAGGCAAGCCTCTGCCACATATCGGTGCTTTGTGGGTGCTTTGGCGTGCAGACCTCGTTACCTGACATAATTCCTCCGAAAATAACTTAACTACCTTAAATATTATAATATAATTTCTAAAAAGTCAATAGCTACGCGCTTTTTTCTATTGCATTTTGTCGTGACGTGTGGTAGAATACACTTAGAAAGGTAGGTTTTTTATGGATTGTTTATTTTGTAAAATTATCGCGGGGGAGATTCCGTCAAGCAAAGTTTACGAGGACGAGGAGTGCTACGCGTTTCGCGATATAAATCCGCAAGCGCCGGTGCATTGTCTTATAGTCCCTAAGGAGCATATTCCGTCTGCCGACTCGGTGGACGAGGAAAATGCAAGTGCGGTTGCACACATTTTCTCGGTTATACCGAAAATTGCGGCGCAGCTCGGGCTTACGAATGGCTATCGCGTTATAACCAACGTTGGCGAGGACGGCTGTCAATCGGTGCGTCATATTCATTTTCACCTGCTCGGCGGAGCAAGGCTTTCCGAAAATATGGGTTAATTCATAAAAATCTCGGCGAGTAAGTGTGATGTTCTTAACGAACAATCATGCTTACTCGCCGAGATTTTTTTCGAATAAAATGTAAATTTTTTTCTCTCCTTTTTTCCAAAACGCGTTTTTGTTTCTTGGAGTCGCATTTTTTTCTTTTTCGGGACTCGCTCCGTCAGATGTACCCGCTGTTTTGAAATCGTGTCGGTACGCGTTTTCGGAAGTGTGTCGAAAACGGTGAAAAGCCTTGAAGATCAAGGATATTCACCATCTTGACAGATTAAAAATATACTGTTATAATCTGACTCGAAACGGTGAAAATAAACCTAAAAAAGGAGAAAATATGTGCGGAATAATAGGCTATTCGGGGCGTAACCGAGGTGTCGAAAAAATCTTACGCGGTCTTTCTGTTCTTGAATACCGTGGCTATGACTCGGTAGGGCTTGGGGCGATGTGCGAGGGTGAGATAAAAATCGTCAAAACGCGCGGCAGAGTAGGCGAGCTTTCAAAAATTCTCGAGGAGTCACCTATCAAAAATACGAGCTGCGCCATAGGCCACACGCGCTGGGCAACTCACGGCGCTCCGACGGACGTCAACGCGCACCCTCACAGAGTGGGGAGAGTAACCCTCGTTCACAATGGAATTATCGAAAACTACAAGGAGCTGAAGGCAGAGCTTTCCGGGCGCGGTGCGTGCTTTGTGTCCGACACCGATACCGAGGTCGCCGCAGCCGTAATTGACGAGGAGTACGGGCGCAGCGGAAACCCTGCCGAGGCAATTCGCGCCGCGGTCGCTCGCTTTGTGGGATCATACGCCCTTGCCATCATTTTCGACGGTCACGGTGGTGAGATATACGCCGTAAGACAGGCAAGCCCCTTGGTTTTAGGCTTCGGCGAGGACGGCTGCTATCTTGCCTCTGATATCACTGCGCTTTTGCCGTTCACACGAAGGTATTTTCCGCTTGCCGAGGGAGAGGTAGCGCTCGTGCGCGAGGATATGGCGGCAGTAGCAAATGACGGTGATTTTAGCGAGATAAAGGATTGGAAAACCACCGACTTAACAACCGAGCGCGCCGAGCGTGGCGGCTACGAGCATTTTATGCAAAAGGAAATGCACGAGGAGCCAACCGCAATCAGAGCTGCTCTTTCCGGGCGCGTGCGCGGTGGCTTGCCTGACCTGACAGGCGACGGTATCTCTGAGAACCTGTTTTCAAGTGCCCGCGCCGTTCAAATTGTCGCCTGCGGCTCGGCAATGCACGCAGGGCTTGTAGGCGCTTCGCTTATCGAGCGCTTTGCAAAATTACCGACGTCGGTGTATATTGCCTCGGAATACCGATACTATCCGCCCGTAATAAGTGACGGGACGCTCGTTATAGTAATATCTCAGTCGGGCGAGACCGCCGACACGATAGCGGCACTGCGATACGCGAGAGCGCAGGGAAATAAGGTGCTCGGTATCGTCAACGCCACGGGAACCACTATTGCAAACGAATCGGACTTCTGTGTTTACACCCACGCGGGGCCCGAAATTGCAGTGGCTACGACAAAGGGCTATTCAACTCAGGTTGCCGTGCTGTATCTTCTTGCTATTGCTATGGGTAGAGCGAGAGGCAAGCTAACCGAGATCGAGGCGCGCAGCCATACCGAAAACCTTCTCGCCGACGCACCCGGGGCTGCAAGCAGTATGCTTGAAAGAATTGGTGAAATATCCGAAATTGCAAGGAAAATACAAGGCAGAAGTGACATATTCTATATTGGCAGAGGTCTTGATTATTCTGTTTCTATGGAAGCGTCACTGAAGCTGAAGGAGATATCATACATTCACTCCGAGGCATACGCGGCGGGTGAGCTGAAGCACGGCACAATATCACTTATAGAGGACGGAACACCCACTGTTGCCATATCGACCGACGACTCAACCTTCGATAAGCTTGTGAGCAATCTTGTCGAGGTAAGGGCGCGCGGCGCATTCACGGTGCTCATTTCATCTTCGTCGAGGGGTGCAGAGTCTGCCGACACGCTCTTGAAGCTGCCCTGCGGTTCGCTTCCTATGCGCCTGTTTTCCTCAATTTTAGCAGTACAGCTTCTCGCATACGAGGTGGCGCGGCTTCGCGGCTCCGACATCGACCGCCCCCGAAATCTTGCAAAATCCGTAACGGTGGAGTAAAAAATATCCGATTGCGACAGCCGCAATCGGATATTTTAATTGGTGCGGGCGACAGGACTGTGAATCGCGCCGCGAACGTCTCACTGCGGTTCGGTCACACTCGGGGGAAAACGATAATCAATCGTTTTCTAACACCCACGTGCCGCTTCGCTGCGCGGCTTGGTCGTTCGCCGGGAAAACTCGTCCACCGAAAGAGTTTTCAGCACGGCTCCTACTTCAAGTCCTGTCATCCTTATAATGCAAAAGAACCTCAAACTATTGAGGTTCTTTCACATCATGGTGCGGGCGACACTCATTTGAACAGGCGCTCGCATATCAAGGCATAGTACGAGCGCCTTGAGATTTTTCTTGACGGGCATCGGGTATCGCCCGTCATTTGCTACGCAAAACGAAAAATGTTATCCTCGCTTTTGTATTGTTGATGTCGACAAAGTGCGTGTCGCTCGGAGCAGGTTCTGCGCTGCTGTCGACGCACTTATATGAAGCAAAGCGACAGAGTCACAATGACTCTGCCACTTTGCTTGGTGCGGGCGACAGGACTTGAACCTGCACGGGAAACCACCAGATCCTAAGTCTGGCGCGTCTGCCAATTCCGCCACGCCCGCGTATTAAATTGAAAATTGAAAGTTGAAAGTTGAAAGTTATCTACGCGAAGCATTTACCATTTTATCATACCGCGCGCGAGTTGTCAAGGCGAGCTTTGAAAAAATATTAAAAATATTAATTTTTTTCTAAAAAGGTATTGCTTTTATAGGAAAAGTGTGCTAAAATATATCGGTATTAAAGTAATCAGGGTGCATCGTGACCTATTACAGACCCTCTCAGCTGTATTGAACTCGAGCACGGTTACAGAAAAACAAAGGAGAAAACAATGGCTAATATTAAGTCCGCGAAGAAGCGCATACTTGTTAACCAGGCAAAGGCACTTCAGAATCAGATGGTTAAGAGCCAGCTGAAAACTGTAATCAAGAAGTACAATGCCGCAGTTGAGTCGGGTGACAAGACCGCAGCCTCCGAGCTTTACAGACTCGCTGTTAAGAAGGTAGACCAGGCAGTTGCTCACGGTATCCTTCACAAGAACAACGCAGCTCACAAGAAGTCTGAGTTCACTAAAAAGTTTAACGCTATGGCATAAGCCGTATAAAGCCTGCACTAACCCAGCGGGCTTTTTTATTTTTCTGTTGACTAATATACTATTTTATGGTAAAATTAGTACGTAAGTTTCCTAAAAGGAGCGAGCTATGACCCGTAATTACGAAAAGCTCTCCAAAGAGGTGAGCGACAGAATAAAAGAGGATATAGAAAAGGGCACGCGCCCGAATTTTGCCGCTGCGGGCAGTAAGGCTGTCCGCCGCAATCCCGCCTACGACAAGGAATCGGTGTGGCGTCCTGCATACGTTCGCGACGTCGATAAGATAATGCATAGCCCATACTATAACCGATATACCGATAAAACTCAGGTGTTTTCCTTCTATAAGCACGATGATATAACGCGGCGCGCTCTGCACGTGCAGCTCGTTTCGCGTATCGCGCGCTCAATAGGCTCGGTACTGAATTTGAACCTCGACCTTATTGAGGCTATCGCCCTCGGTCACGACATAGGGCATACGCCCTTCGGTCACGCGGGCGAGCGCTATCTCTCCGAGGTTTACCACGCCGAAACCGGCAGGTACTTTAACCACAACGTCCATTCCGTGCGAGTGCTTGACGGAATATTCCCATTAAATATTACGCTTGACACGCTCGACGGAATCATCACCCACAACGGCGAGTTTGAAATGCACGAGTACCGCCCGTCGTATATGCCGGATTTTGATACCTTTGATAAAATGGTTGAGAGCTGCTACGTTGACGAGAGCAATATCTCGAAAATCGTACCCTCAACCCTCGAGGGCTGTGTCGTGCGCGTTTGCGACATTATTGCCTACCTCGGCAAGGACCGACAGGACGCAAAGCGCGCGAAGCTCCTCGACTCCGACACCTCGCTCGGCGACGCGGGAATAGGCACGATTAATGCCGAGATTATCAATAATCTCATGGTAAACATAATAGAGCACAGCTACGGAAAGCCATACATAATGCTCGACGAGGAGCATTATATGGGTCTCAAAAATGCAAAGCGCATAAATTACGAGCAGATTTACCGCCGTGACAAGGTCGCGCGCGTGCTTGACGAAAGCGTTAAGCCTATGATGCAAGAGCTTTATTATAAGCTCCTTGACGACCTTAAGGCAGGGAAGCGCTCCTCGCCCATCTACGAGCACCACGTAGATTTCGTGTCGGCAAATCACTATGCTGCAAGCGAGCCCTACATTGAAACCGAGCCTAACCAGATAGTCGTTGACTATATAGCCTCAATGACTGACGATTATTGCGCCGAGCTCTATAAATACCTTTTCCCGAGTAGCAGTATAGATATCAAATATCACGGCTACTTCGAGCGCCTTGAGCCGCTTGAATAAAATAAGAAACCGAGGACAGCCGTCCTCGGTTTCTTATTTTATTCAACGTATCCTTTTGAAATAACGTCTTTGTAGTAATAGAAGCTCTTTCTCGGAACTCTTGTACGCTCTTCCTTGTCAAATCTTACCTGAACAAGACCGTACATAGGCTCGTAGCCGCCGCCCGTGCCCTCGGTTGTGTCAAGGAAGGTCCAGTGGTAGTAGCCGGTTACAGGGTAGCCTGCCTCGATACATCTCCAAACACCGCGAAGGTGCTGACGGATGCAGGCGACACGGTAGTCGTCCTCGAGCTCCTCCTCGTAGTTACCCCACTTTTTCTTACCCTGACCGTTCTCGGTTATTACGATTTCATAGCCGGGGTATCTCTTAACAGCGAGATTAACGGCATCGAAAATTCCCGCAGCGTTGGGTGAGAAGCCGAGCACGTCCTTAGAGTCCGAGGGGGCAATCTCATAGTCGAGTACGTCGTTTTTAGTGTACCTGATGTTATACGCGCCGTAGTAGTTCATGCCTATAAAGTCGGACTTAACGAAGTTTTCCTCGAGATCCTTCTGATAGTTCTCGGGCATATTGTCTCTCATATAAGGATATTCGAGCACGCTCTCAGGGTAACGGCCGGAATAAATAGCGTCGGTGTACCAGTAGGAATAGAAGTCCATATCTCTCTCGGCAGCCGCCTGATCCTTCTCGTCGGTGGTTGCGCCGTATGCAAGCTGGAAGTGGTTAACTATACCGATCTTGCCCCCAAAGCCCATCTCTCTGTATAACTTGACGGTCTTGAAGTGTGCGAGAATCATATGGTGACCGGCAAGGTTAGCCTTCTTAATATTCTTCTCGTGAGGAGGCTGGAAGCCCCAAGCGTAAGGAGCCATGATATTGCACTGCGGCTCGTTAACTGTCGACCAATAGGGAACCTTATTGCCGTACTCCGTAAAGCAGGTCTTAGCGTAGGAAACGAACCAATCGATAAATTCGGGGTTAGCAAGGCCGCCTCTTTCCTCTACCCAGTAAGGAAGGTCGCAGTGCCAGAGGTCGAAGAGGGGCATAATATCGTTTTTAATAAGCTCGTCAAGAAGGTCGTGATAGTGGTCAATTCCCGCTTGGTTTACCTCATCGGGACCGTTCGGATAAATTCTCGACCAAGCGATAGAAAATCTGAACGCGTTAATGCCGAGCTCCTTCATGAGCTTGATATCTTCTTTATACTTATGATAGAAGTCTGCGCCGTAATCGGTATCGTGGTGGTTGAACATCTGGGGAGCAAGAGTGTATCTGTACTGCCAGAGGTCCATACCCTTTCCGTCCTCGTATGAAGCCGATTCGATCTGAACTGCAGACGATGCTACGCCAAACTTAAAATCTTTAGGAAGACAAAATTTCATAACACACCTCGTATGTAATTATTTTGATATATGTTATCATACCCCCGCTATTATTGTCAATATAAAATTATAAAAAAGGAAAATAATAAATATTTTAAGTCATAAAATGCAAGTTAAAAAGCCGAGGACGCTTGTCCTCGGCTTTTTGTATTCAATTAGTTGGATACGTAGGGGAGAAGTGCCATCTGGCGAGCTCTCTTAACAGCGGTGGTGAGCTGTCTCTGGTGAAGAGCGCAGTTGCCGGATACACGTCTGGGAAGGATTTTAGCTCTCTCGGAAATGAACTTTCTGAGCTTTGCTACGTCCTTGTAATCGATGCCGTCAACCTTGTCCTGGCAGAAGATGCAAACCTTTCTTCTTCTGTGGTTCTGACGGAAAGCGGGACGCTGGGTATCGTTTCTTTCCATTGTGATAATCAACCTTTCCGACTCACGATTTCTATATTATCCGCACCGCAGTGAGTCTCGCGGGGCGGAGACGACTCCCATCGTATTAAAAGGGAAGACTGTCGTCGCTTGGGATTTCCTCAAAGCTTGCGCTTGCCGCGCTATTAAAGGAAGGAGCACCGTAGGCGGTAGGAGTGTAGCCTTGCGCCGCGGGTCTCTCGCCGCCGGCATTCTGAGCCGCAGCGGGTGCACCGAAGCTCACCTCATCGGCAACTACCTCGGTAACGTAACGCTTCTGACCCTGATTGTCGGTCCAGTTTCTCGTTTGCAGCTGACCGCAAACGATAATGCTGCTGCCCTTTTTGAAATAGCGTGATACGAATTCTGCCTGCTGACGCCATGCAACAATGTTGATGAAATCAACCGACTGCTGACCCTGGTCAGCCGATTTGGAATAACGGCGGTTTACACCGATAGAAAAGCTGCATACGGAAATTCCGCTGCCGGTCTGCTTGAGCTCGGGGTCTGCCGTCATATGGCCCATAAGAATGACCTTGTTTAAGTCTGCCATAATTATGAACTTTCCTTTCTTTCAAATTACGGTAGAAAACCGCATTCAATCAAAATTAAGCCTCTGCCTCAGCAGTGGGTTCCTCAGCTACTGCTTCTTCTGCAGCAGGTGCCTCGGTTGCCGCCTTCTCGAGCTTCGTGGTAGTCATGTAGCGGATAACACCTTCGGTGATACCGAGCACACGCTCAAGCTCAAGAGGGAAGCTGGGTTCGCTCTTAAAGGAAACGAGAACGTAATATCCCTCAGTGATATAGTTGATAGGATATGCGAGTCTGCGCTTGCCCCACTCGTTA
>JAZOSP010000027.1:0-1424 GCA_045657165.1 Eubacteriales bacterium | reverse complement strand
AAACAGTCTGATACCCCCGAAAAACCAAGGTGTAGCAACGCAGTTTTGGATGTCTGCTTGCGGCACCTTTGAAAATTTATGAAACCATGAGGTAAAAAACACATGAGTAATAACAATCAAAATTTATCCGCAAAAGGCGTAAGCCTTACCCCTTCTCAATGGGAACGTTGCGACCGTCTCACTGAGCGGTACGGCAAAAAGTCCCGCAATTTATTCATCCGTGAAGCCGTGGATTTCTATTGCGCGTGGCTGGAAAAGGAGCATATGGAACGCTTCCTTCTGCCTTCTCTCGAGTCGGTAATGGACTCCAAAATCAAGGACAGCGAAGGGCGTATCCGAAACGTTGAGTTCAAAATGGCAACTCAGATTGCCCAGTTGACTCTGCTTCTCGCCGAGTATTTGGAATATTCCGACGAGGATCTGGAGCGCCTTCGTGCGGATGCCATCCGTCATTTGAAGGAAACCAACGGCTCCTTCCGCTTCTGATTGCGAGGTGTGAATGGCAAAAATTATTGTAAAAGCACCGTTCTATAAGCCCGGACACAAGACGGAGAAGGGGCAATCTCGCGGAGGATATGCGCAGTATATCGGAACGCGCGAGGGCGTGGAAATTCTTCGAAGCGGTATGGCTGGCTATATCGGTGAGCGCCGTGGATCTCACGGGCTCTTCTCCGACGAGGGCGTGGACGTTTCTCTCTCGAAGATCAGCGAGGAAATAGACAATCATCCCGGCAACGTGTGGGGATTTATTATCTCACTGGGGCGCGAGGATGCGGAGAGAGTCGGCTACAATTCCGCCGAGCAATGGGTCAATCTCTTGCGCTCCCGACGGAATGTTGTGGCAAAAGAAATGGGCATCACGCCCTCAAATCTACGTTGGGTCGCCGCCTATCACAACAAGGAAACCAACCCTCACGTCCACATGATGGTGTGGTCGTCCCGACCGCAAGAGCCGTATCTTTCTCGCGAGGGCATCCACAACATCAAGAAAACCTTCGCCTCGGATATTTTTCGCCAAGAGCATATCCAAATTTATAAAAAGCAGACCGATGCAAGAGAGGATATCAAGGAGAGTTGCCGCAAGCGCATCGAGGATATTGTCGCCGAGATCCGCAAAGGTAACCATGCTTTCTCTCTCGAAATGCTCGCAAAAATGGAGATGCTTTCCGAAAAGCTTTCAAAGCATAAGGGCAAAAAGGTCTACGGATATCTCGATAAAAATACGAAAGCTCTCGTCAAGGATATCGTAAAAATGCTGGGCTCTGACGAGCAGATCTCGGAGATGTATGACGCTTGGTATCGCTACAAATGCGAGATCGTTCGTACCTATACCGATGAGATTCCCGACAAGATTCCCATCGAGGACAACGAAGAATTCAAATCGATTCGCAACGCCGTCGTCAAAAGTGCCGCGGAGATTTCAT
>JAZOSP010000026.1:0-2177 GCA_045657165.1 Eubacteriales bacterium | reverse complement strand
GAGATATACGAGCGCGTGGGGGCTACCGGCGAGCGTGTCGGCTACGACTCGCGGATTATATATATGATTTCGGGAGATATCTCGGTCACGGTTGGCGGGGAGAGGCTTGGACATCTTTCTCCGGGGGAGCTCGTTTTTATCCCTGCGGGTACACCCTACGCGCTTAAGGGCAAATATATGCGTGCGGCGGTGCTGACCTTCGACCTTAGCGACGCGTGGTGCGAGCTGACGGAGCGAATCCCGCCTGTCGCAGCCGAGGAATTTACCTCAGAGGAGTGTCACCATGTGACACTCTCGCCCTTTGATAAATATATAAGGCTCGAGGGACTCGAGTCAGAGCGTGAGGAATTTATCGGGCTCTCAAACGTTTTCACATCCCGCGAGGGCTTCTATCGCGAGACGGTGTCGGCGCGCCTCAAGCTTTTGCTCATAAAAATTGCCGAGCATACCGACGGGTCGGCACTGCCGACGAGAATGGTCGAGGCGCTTGACTCATACATAAGAGAGAACGTCGGCGAGGAGATTTCCAACACCGAGATAGGCGCGGTCTTCGGCTATCACCCATACTACGCGAGCAAGCTGCTCAAGGACCGCCGCGGCATGACGATGAGGCAATACATAAACGCCTACCGACTCAAGCTTTCAAGAAAGCTGCTTGAGGTGACCGAAAAATCCACAACCGAGATTGCAGAGGAGTGCGGCTTTACCGACGCGTCGTATTTTGCCAAGACCTTTAAGGCAGCATACGGTGTGACTCCCAAGGAGCACAGAAACAAATTCAAGGATAGTTTTATATAATTTTGACAACTTTTATTTACAAAAAGAGGTGAATTGCGACGTGAAGCTTAAAAAAAACCAGATAATCACTGTGGCGGTTGAGGATATAACGAATCTCGGCTTCGGCGTTGCAAGGCACGATGGCGAGGTAATATTCATCTCGGGGGCGGTGCCCGGTGACAGGGTGGCGGCAAAGATAATCAAGGTCGCCTCGTCATATGCCGTCGCGCGAGTCGAGGAATTTATCACTCGCTCTGGCGAGCGCGACGCGAGCCGCTGCTCGCTTGCCTGCCGCGCCTGCGCGTATCGTGAGCTCACCTACGCGCGTGAACTTACGCTAAAGCGCGAGCTTGTTGCCTCCGCCTTTAAGAAGGCAGGGCTTACAGATATAAAGATACGCGACCTTACCCCCTCGCCCGCCGTGTGCGGCTACCGCAACAAGGCGCAGTACCCCGTGTCGCGCGAGAGGCACGGCGAGTATATTATTGGCTTTTATGCGCCGAAAAGTCACAGGGTTACCGAGGCGGCAAGCTGCCCTCTCGCACCGAGCGTATTTGCCGAGCTGCTCGAGCTTTTGCGCGCCTACTTTGAGCGCCACGAGATATCGGTATATGACGAAAAAACTCACACGGGTCTACTCCGCCACGTGTATATCAGGCGTGGCGAGGTGTCGGGCGAGATTCTCCTTACCCTCGTTATAAACGGCGACTCGCTTCCCTACTCCGACGAGCTTGTCACACTCGTCTGCGAGAGCTTCCCCGCTGTTGTGGGAATCCTACTGAACGTTAACACCGCCGACACGAACGTCGTGCTCGGTGACGAATATATTACCCTCTTTGGCAGGGACTATATTTTTGACACGCTTGCGGGGGTGAGGCTGAAAATTACCGCCCCCTCCTTCTATCAGGTCAACCGCGAGGCGGCGGAGCTGCTATATCTCAAGGCTCGCGAGCTTGCAGAGCTTCGCCCCGGCGACACGCTCCTCGACCTATACTGTGGCGCGGGCTCAATTGGGCTTTCGATGGCAGAGGACGCGGGAGAGCTTATCGGCATTGAGATTGTCGAGAGCGCTGTCGAGTGCGCGCGGGAAAATGCCGCGGCAAACGGCATAAAAAACGCCGCCTTTTACGTAGGCGACGCCGCCGACTCCGAGAGGCTGCTCGACGTCGCAGAGCGCACCCGTGGCGAGAAAATCGCGCCCGACGTCGTGATTTTAGACCCGCCGCGCGCAGGAAGCGACGAGCGACTGCTCCGCTATATCGCGCGCCTCTCGCCAAGGAAAATCGTCTATATCTCCTGCAACCCCACGACGCTCGCGCGCGACGTGAAGGTGCTCGCGGAATGCGGCTACGAGGCTGGCGAGGTATGGCCTTTCGATTTGTTCCCGATGACAGGGCACG
>JAZOSP010000025.1:0-6175 GCA_045657165.1 Eubacteriales bacterium | reverse complement strand
ACATGAAAAAGTTTCTAATCTCGATTTTCGTTGTGGCACTTTCGGCATTATGCCTCTTTTCGTGCTCGAGTGACGTGACGATTTATTCGAAGGCGGACAACGTAAAGTCATCGGTTATCATAGCCGACTTTCCGGAGGACGCCGAGAAGGCAGCCTACAACAGTATCTGCAGCGCTCTTGAGCGTATTGTAGGCAAGGATGGCTTCTTCAACAAGACCGACGTTTATCTCGAGGCTCCCGGAGAGATAATCATAGGCAAAACTAACCGTACCGCAACTGCAAAGGCGCTTGAATTACTCAATTCAAGCTACACCGAGGACGGTGATACGGGCGCTTACGTCATCTATGCCTATAACGGCTCGATTGCAATAGTTGCAAACAACGATTTCACCCTTCCGATAGCAGTTGAGTATTTCATAGAGAACTATCTTACGGGCGAATCGCTTTCGGTTAATGCTAATCTTGCCGACCTCAAGCTGTTCTCGATTTCGGCTTACAAGGCGCAGCGTGACGAAGAGCTTTCTGCTATTTCCGACGCAGCCTTTGAAAAGCGCTGGGACGAGGCTCTTGCGACGATCGGTCCCGAGGCAACCGAGGCGCTCCAGCGTCTTTACGCCTTCTACGGCACCGAGTGGGTTACGTGGATGACTAACCTTTACGACCCCGAGACCGGCTGCTTCTACTACTCCAACAGTGCCCGCGACTATGACAGCTTCTACGTAGACGTAGAGAGCACCTGTCAGGCGCTTGATCAGTTCTTGAACGCGGGACTCTTTGAGGAGTTTAATAACAGCTGGGCAGAGGCGTTGCCTGCTACTATGAGGGAAAAGTGCCTTGCGTACGTACAGGCTATGCAGGACCCCGACGACGGATATTTCTACCATCCTCAGTGGGGTGATGAAATCAACTCCTCGCGCCGCGGCCGTGACCTCTCGCAGGCCCTCACCCTCATTCGTCGTATGGGCGGTGCTCCTCTCTACGATACCGCTATCGACAACATCGGTGATGCAACCGGCCCTGTATCCTCCGTTATCTCCTCGTTTATGGATACCGACGCTCACAAGAGCACCGTTGAGGCGGTCGTAGACGACAGATTCCAGAGCGAGGAAAAAATGCTCGCATACCTTGAGTCGCTCAAGATAAACAAGAACTCCTACGAATTCGGCCACACGCTTTCGAGCGAAACCGACCAGATTGTTGCGGCAGGCCTTGGCAAGTTCGTTTGCGACTACATAGACGAGCACCAGAACCCCGAGACGGGTCTTTGGGAGGATATTAATTTAGACAATCTCGCAGCCAACCCCTCGGCAGCTTACCAGGCAGCCTCGGGCGTTATCAAGATTTCCGCGTTTTACTCGCAGGTAAACGGTGCTATCAAGCACGGTGACAAAATGCTCGATACCCTTATCGACATACTCCTTATCGATTCCAAAACCACCCAGATTACCTTCGTATTTAACCCGTGGGGCGCGCTCCAGTCGGCAATAAGCAGTATCAAGCACGCGAACAGAGTTGCGGAGGCAAACGGTGAGCCCCCGATTTATAACGAGGCGAGCCTCTATCAGAAGATTTATACGAAGCTTCCCGATCTTATAACCAGAACTATAGAGAAGCTTACTCCCTATAAGCACGAGGACGGCTCCTTCTCCTACCTTGAGAACGGTAACTCTCTTGCCAGCAACCAGGGCGTTATGGCCTCTCTCGGCTACAACGAGGGTGACGTTAACGGAACCGCGTGTGCTATGCACTACATACTTAACTCGCTCTTCGGCTGCTTGAATATCTCGAGAGTTCCTATGCTCAAGTATTCCGATTATATTTCCTTCCGCGATACCGTTGAAACCACCGGTGCCGTTGTAAAGCAGCCTGTTCCCGCAAACGAGTGCCTCGACTTTGAGGAATACGACGGAGCCGACATTCCCACGCGTGTTGTTCGTAACAGCGTGGCTTCCGCAGGCGAATCTGTAGAGGTAATAGACTTTGAGCAGCTTAACGGCGATGACGGCAAGGTTCTTGCTATCAACTCTATACCTGATGACTACATTATCGTATTGGTTGACGCCAAGAGCTCGATCCAGAAGATGCAGTGCTTCACGCTCTCCTTCGACCTTTACGTTGATTCGGCTGACACCGGTCTCGTTTATCAGATATACTTTAGAAACACGAACCGAAATGACTGGTACGCGTATATGGTTGAGATTACAGCCGGCGGCGGTGTAGTTAGCGTTCGTGACAATATGACCGACTCTTACACTGATGCAAAGTACATGAACGATCTTGAGATAACCGAAAAGTTCGGAACATGGTTTAACCTTAAGTTCGAGTATTACGTCATAGAGGATGAGGACGGTAATACTACGGCGAAAATCAAGGTTTACAAGAACGGCGTGTGTGTAAAGATAAGCGATAACTACTTCGTAAATAACATCTCTACCAACCAGCCATACTTTAGCGATGAGACCGGCTCAATTCCTAAGCCCAAACCCTTTACTTACGTCGATAAGCTGCTATTCCACGCACAAAGAGACCCCGCCTCTAAGGTTCTTTTGGACAACATTGAGTGTATCACCTCCGCGGCGGCAACCTTCACCGACTCTGACGTAGTACCCGGAGCCGGCATGATGGTTGAGCCCGATACCGTTGTCAACGATACGATAGATTTCGAGGACGGCGTAGCTGACCCCACGATCTTCACTGGTACCGAGGACTTCTTCACGGTTGAGAACAAGGCGACTACCGATAATGCTGACAATATGGCGTATAAGCTTACGTCGATTCAAAGACAGAGAAAGGCTCAGATCGGCATGGAGTCCATGCTTGTTAAGAAATCGGTATTCACCTTTGAGGCTGATATCTGCGTTGACGACGTTGTAGCGGTAGCTTCTGACAGCGGCGCATATCAGATACTCTTCAGCGATATTGACCTGAACGCCTTCATGCTCTCTCTTGACGTTTTGGATGGCAAGGTTAAGCTTGCTACGTGCAATTCCACCGCCAATGCTTCACCCGTTGTTGAGTTTGGTGTTTCTGCGGACGTCGGTGATTGGTTCAATCTTAAGGTTGAATACTATCCCGTGAGCGCGACAGAGGCTCATATCGTCGTGTACATCAACGGTAACTACGTAGGCGAGAGTGACGCTTATTACGACAAGGCTACAGGCAAGTCTGTTGTAGAAAAGATTAACAGTATCACGATTTACGACAGAACTGATACTAAGGCTTCGCTTTATATAGACAATATTAAGTGTAGCTACGACGCAACCAGGACTTACGTTCCCCAGACTCCCGATACCGACGAATAAAATAGTACCTGTCGCCCGACCGATTCGGTCGGGCGACTTTTTCTGTGACTGAATTTCTTTCTCCAACGGGCGCTGCGGAGCGCGCGAAATACAGAGTCCCCAAATTTTTTCGTAAATCTGAGCTTTTTATTGACTTTACGCTTTTCTTGTGATAGAATGGTCAATAACATATAATGGTGACTTGTGCACAGATCGCATTGTACCCACAAATATTTTTACAAGACGTTTGGAGGATGTGTTTTATGACACGTTGGGATGAACTTGAAGAAAAAATTGGCAAATCTGCCACGGATGCGATAAAAAAGCTATACGCCTACTACGGTACGGATTGGCTTAAATGGATGGTCGACCTTTACGACCCTGCGACGGGCTGCTTTTATTACGCTAACAGTTCGCGCGATTTTAATGAGTTTTTGCCGGACGCGGAAAGCACCTGTCAGGCGCTTGATATGCTCGAGGAGCTTGGACTCTTCGCGTGCTGTAACAATTCTTGGGAGCGTGCGCTTCCCAAGGAGATGAGAGAAAAGTGCCTTGCTTACATACAAAGCTTGCAGGACGAGGACGACGGATATTTTTACCATCCGCAGTGGGGTAAGGGAATTGGCCACGCCCGCCTCGGCCGTGATTATACGCAGTGCCTTGCTCTTATAGAGATGATGGGTGGCAAGCCGCTTTACAAAACCGCAACGGAGCGTATAAAAGAGCAAAGCGCTGCGAGCACCGAGCCAAAGGCAGAGAGCGAAGCTGCTCTGCCAGAGCATCTCAAATCCGAAGAAGCTCTTAGATCTTATATCGACAAGCTCGCTATCCGCAACACCTTCCACGGTGTAGGTCACATACTCAGCAGCCAGACCTCACTGATAAAGGCGGCAGGACTCGCCGATGCCTGCATAGCTCATCTTGATGCTTACCAAAGCTCCGAAACGGGCTATTGGGGCGAGGGCAAGGAGCACGAGTACGACAAGATTTCCGGAATAATCAAGATTGGCGCGCTCTACAGCGGTCTTGGCGGACGGCTGAAACATATGGATAAGGTAATAGACTCTGCGATTGATACGATTCTTTCGACGAGAGATCCCGATAATATTTGCTTCGTATTCAATTCGGTGGGCGGTCTTGGCACGGCTGTCGGCAACGTTAGAAGAATGAGCAATCCGAATGCCACCGACGTCACAAATATCGACGTTGTATTGAAAAAGGTTTACGCGAGATTCCCTGATATGATTGACGCTACTATCAAAAAGTTAGAGCTTTTCAGACACCCCGACGGCTCCTTCTCCTATTATCAGGGCAAATCTCTTGTTAACAATCAGGGCGTTATTGCCTCTCGCGGCTATGACGAGGGCGACATTAACGGTACGACTGTAGCCATTTACTACGTTACAAATGCCGTGTTCGGTCTTGTCGGTATGCCGAAAGTTCCCCTTCTTAACGAGGATAATTACAGAGAGTTCACAGAAATTATAAATAGTAAGTCTAATTAAAGGCACAGCAAGGTGTATGACCCCCGATTTTTCAAAAAATCGGGGGCTTTTTTTGACTTTTCTTCTTTCTTTTGTTGACTTTTCTTCCCTTATATGTTAAAATTAGCTTGGTATGCTGTAATGTGTGTACTATACACGTATTCCGTTAAACGCTTGTGGAGAACCAAAATGAAAAAGCTGTTTCTTTCATTGACGCTGTTATTTACACTTCTTTGTATATCATCGTGTGACTTTAGCTTTAATAATCCTGACGACCCAACGCCCCCCGATGAGTTCACGCTTTTTTCACCCGAGGTCAAGGTGTCGCTCGTCGTTGGCAGTGACAAATCCACCGAGGACGACAGGCGCGGCTACGATATGCTTCGCGACGCTATATCCTCGCTTTTGCCGGGCGGATATCTTATAAAAACCGACGATTACAATCGCTCCGAGCAGAACCCGAGCGAAATCGTCGTGGGTCACACGAGCCGTGAGATATCCGAGCTCGCGTACGAATACCTTGACGGGAAGGATGCGCCAGGCGAGGGCTACTCGCATTTCGTAATATACTGCCACGACGGCGCCGTTGCAATAGCGGGCGACGGTCAGTACGCTATTGACGCCGCGGTAGAATATTTTATTAATATTCTCCTTGACGGAAAAACCACCCTCGTTCTCGACTACGACCTCGTCGAATACGTAGCCTTCTCGGTTGCCGCGCATGAGGATATGCTAAACGAGAGATACGACGCAGAGGAGGAGGCATATCTTGCAGGGCGCTGGGACGATCTTGAGACGAAAATAGGTGCTGAAGCGGCTGCCGCGGTAAAGAAGCTTTATAATTTCTACGGCACAAGCTGGGTAACCTGGCTTGCAAACCTATATGACCCCGTGACGGGCTGCTTTTACTACGCGAACAGCTCGCGTGATTACTACGGCTTCCTTCCCGACGCCGAGAGCACCGAGCAGACCTTCAGCCTGCTTTTGAAGATGGGCATGTTCAGATATTTCGATAACTATTGGGACAGTGCGCTGCCGGCTGATATGAGAGCAAAGTGCCTTGCATACATACAAAGCATGCAGGACGAGGGCGACGGATATTTCTATCATCCGCAGTGGGGCAAGTCTATAAACGATTCGAGAAAAGGGCGCGACCTCACCTCTTGCCTCTCGCTCATAAGAAGAATGGGCGGCACGCCGCTTTATAAAACTCCGACGGAGCGAATAAGCGAGGGAACAGCGTCCTCGACGTCTCGCGTCATAGCCGCGTTTATGGAAAGCGATGAGCACAAGAGCAGCATAGTCCTTACTGAATCAACGATACCTGCTCATCTTAAATCCGAGCAAGCGCTGATTAACTATATAGATAATCTCAACCGAAGAAATGATTTCTACGGCATAGGTCATATC
>JAZOSP010000024.1:0-25636 GCA_045657165.1 Eubacteriales bacterium | reverse complement strand
AAGACGGGTACTATTACCGATGGCACGATGTGCGTTACCGCCTTTGAGGCGCTTGACGGCACCCCGTGTGACGAAATTCGCCGTATTATGGCGCTCGTTGAAGGCTCTGAGGAGAGTATAAACAACACCTCGCGCGCTCTTATCGACTATTTTGGCAAGGAATCGGCTTCTGTTTTGGATAAGGTGCCCTTCTCGTCAAAGAGAAAGTACTCGGCGGTGACCCTTGAGGGTGTGGGCACCTACGCGATAGGCGCGCCGCACTTCGTGCCTTGTCCGGTCTCTGAGGAGCTTGAAGGAAAAATCAAGGCACACGCGCGGGAGGGCGAGCGCGTGCTCCTGCTTGCAAGGCTTGATAGCCTTGAGGCTATGGGCGAGGCGGTCGCTATGGTTGCGATAGCCGACAGGATAAGACCCAACGCCAAGGAAACTATCGCTAAATTCCAAGAGCAGGGCGTTACAATCAAAATTATCTCGGGCGACCACGCCGCAACCGTATCGACTATCGCGGCAAGGGTCGGTGTAAATAACGCTGAAAATTATATTTCCTGCGAGAATCTCTCCGACGAGGAGCTTATCGCAGCAGCAGAGAGCTATGCCGTATTCGGCAGAGTTACTCCCGAGCAAAAGGTGCTGCTCGTCAAGACACTCAAGGCGGCGGGTCATACCGTTGCGATGACAGGCGACGGCGTAAACGACACGCTCGCCCTCAAGGAATCGAACTGTGCAATTGCGATGGCTGATGGCAGCGAGGTCGCAAGAAAGGTCTCGCAGATAGTTCTGCTTGAGTCGGACTTCGGCACGCTCCCCGACGTCGTAAGAGAGGGCAGACGCTGCATTAACAACGTGCGCGCCTCGGCAGTTCTCTTCCTTATGAAAACCGTCTTCGTTATCTGCCTCTCGCTCTTTGCGGCGGCAACGGTCACGGGCTATCCCCTCGAGCCGAACCAGATGCTGATGCTTGAGCTCTTCGTTATCGGTATTTCCTCGGTGCTACTCGCACTTGAGCCTAATAACAAGCGCATTGAGGGCGATTTCCTAAAGAGTGTTATCGTCAGAAGTGTTCCAAACGCGCTCGTGCTCTTCCTTCCCGTGCTTGCGGCTATGCTTATCGGCACATCCGCAATTGGCGTATCCGACGAGTGCCGCAACGCCGTTATTATGGTAATAATCACGGTCGTGGGATATATAAATCTTCTCTCGATATGCCGTCCGTTTACTAAGTGGCGTGTTGGCGTTTGCGCACTTGTGGGTGCGGGCATACTTCTTGTCGGCGGACTCAGCATTCCGCTCGGTAAGATAATCACGCTCGTTGATTTCGGTCTGCCTTTAGCAGTCGAGAATCCCGTCTTCCTCGCTTCTATGCTCGCTGCGTCGGTCGTGCTCGCGGTGCTCTTACAGCTTGTGCGTAACAAAATGGAAATGCTTATATTCCGCCTTCTTGAAAAGAAAAAGGCATAAATCAAAAAGCGGCTCGCGGCTATTTGCCGTGAGCCGCTTTAACTTATAATTAATAAAACGCAAAGCGTACAATTAGGTTGATTTTTGTCAAAAAATGTGTTATACTTAAAGAAAAAGCGCCGACCCTGGCGAAGAGTGGCGGAAGGGGGAGAGTATGGAAAGACAAAGGATAGATAATTTTACAAGGGAATACTGCGGCACCGTTACCCCTTGCAGTCTGCCGTGCTCTTTTGTCTGTGATGAGGCAGGGGCGATACTCGCCGCTAAAATCAAAACAGACCGAGCTATACTCGAAAGACGCTACGTTTATCTCGCAGTGCCCCGAGTTGTCGGCGAGGCGGAGCTTTATATTGATGATAAGCTCGTCGGCAAAACGGCACCGTCGGGCTCTGATGTCTTCCTTGACGTCAAGCCGTATATCTCGCTCGACGAGTGCGAGTTTAAGATAAAATTTATTTCGGGCGGCGAGGCGGCGGTGCTCGCACCGATAGAGCTATTATCATTTAACGGTGCGGCAATCGACAGTGTCCATGTTGCCGAGAGACATGAGGGTGGCTCGGTCACTATTGATTTGAAGCTGCGGACTCTCGGCTCGCCTGACGGCGTAAAGGCTATCGCAACGCTTATCTCGCCGGCAGGGCAGATTTATTACGGCGGTATAACGAGGGGATACGGATCTATCACGGTACGAGACCCGCTTTATTGGTGGCCGCTCGGCCTCGGGGTGCAAAATCTCTATCGGCTCACTGTTAACCTTTACGGTGAGAGTGACGTTGAGGACACCGTAGAAATGCGTGTAGGGCTTCGTTCTCCTTCGGTATTGCGCGAGGACGGTTGCCGTCGCCTTGCGTTCGGAGGTATACCCTTTACACCCATGGGCGCAGCCTATCTGCCGCCAAGTGCTGAGCTGCTTATAAAGGATTCGAAAATCCTCTCCCGCGAGCTGAGTTCCATAGCACGGGGTGGCTTTAACGCGATTTTTCTTGACTCATCGGTTAAGTATATTCCCGACGCGCTCCCCGAGCTTTGCGATGATTTTGGTATAGTCATTCTGCGCGAGGCGGGGGAGGAGGCTGAGGCTCTTTCGCGTGAGCTCGCAAGACTTGCAGCTCATCCGTCGCTCTCTTACCTGTGTATACCCGAGTCGGAGCTATCCGACGTCCTCTACGGCATATGCCGCGAGGCAGCGCCCGATGTGGGGATTATTCTCGGAGGTGAATACGCAGGCTCGCTTATTCAAGCGCCGCCGTCGCTTCCCGAGAGGGAAACCCTTCTCGCAATAGGTGGAGAGAGGGAGGTAAATCCCCTCTCAACGACTATACTCTCGCACGGAGGGCGGGCGTACTGCGATCTGCTTTTACGCGCGGCTGACGGATATCTTTATCCTAAAAGCGCCGAGGAGCTTGGATACCTCACAAGGCTTTTGCAGGCGTACGAGGTGAAGGAGAAAATCGAGAGCGCCCGTATGTCAGATGGCACAGCCGGTGTTCCTTTTGCGATTTTCTCGGAGCTTTGCGACCGTCATCCAACCGTTTCGGCAGCAGCGGTTGACGCCTTTGGGAGAAGAAAAACGCTTTATCACAGAGCCGTGCACGCCTTTTCTCGCGTAAGCGCCGTGGCGCGCATAGCCGATGGCAGAGTGCTTATAACCGTTATTAACGACCGCCGTCAGGAGTTGCTCGGATTTGTTTATTACAGGATAATCGACTCTAAAAACATGCTCGTCTATAACGGCGCCGAGGAGATACAGCTTTCCCCCGTCTCAAGGACGTCCGTGTCGGTTGACCTTCGCGAGGTGATAGCGGGCAGGGAGAGCGAATGTTATCTTGAATACGGGGTGAGTGGCTCTAACGCACAGTATAGCGACACAGCTCTTTTCGTGAAGGCGAAGGATTTCAGGTTTGAGAAACCTACGGTCTGGGTTAAAATTGACGGGGCGGGAGAGGACTTTTCGCTGACACTTACCTCAGACGCTTATATGCGCGGAGTTGAGGTGAGCTTCGGTGCCACGGATACGGAGCTGTCCGACTCGGGCTTTGATATAACGTCACCGGCGCCGGTAAAGCTTTCCGTCAAGGTTCAGGGCGGCAAGATTACAAAAGAGCAGCTTGAGGAAAGGCTTGTAATAAATTGCCTCAATACGCTTGGAATTGTTAATTAATATTTACATAAAGGAGCAAAAAATGAAAAAATTCTGGGAAGATTTCAAAAAATTTATCAAGCGCGGCAACGTCGTTGATATGGCTGTCGGCGTTGCGGTTGCAACCGCGTTTACCGCTATTGTCACCGCGTTTACCAAGGGCTTTATAACCCCTCTGCTCGCTCTTTTGACGGGCAACGCGGAAACCGCCGAGCTTAAATGGGTTATTCGCCCCGAGGTTTTGGATGAAACAGGTGCGGTGGTTACTGCAGAGATTTCCATTTTGTGGGGCGGATTTGTGCAAGCGATTATAGATTTCCTTATCGTTGCATTTGCCCTCTTCCTCGTTATGAGAATAGCTTCTCGAATAGGAAAGAGAGTTGCAGGTCTCCTTGCCGATGAGGAAAGGCTCGCGGCTGAAAAGGCGGCACAGGAAAAGGCAGAGGCTGAGGCGGCGGCCGCTAAGGCAGAGGCTGAGCGCATAGCGGCTGAGGAAGCGGCAAGAATTGCCGAGGAAAAGGCGAAAGAGAAGGCAAGACGCGAGAACGAGGAGGCTCTCCTCACCGAGATACGCGACCTGCTCCGCGAGATTAAGAAAAACTGATAAACAAAAACAGCAGGGTCAGCCGACTCTGCTGTTTTTGTTATTCTTCCGCGGCGAGCGTTTGCCTTAATATTCTCTCAACCTCGGAGTATTTTGTTGCTTGATTTATCATAGCTCTTGCGGCGGCAGCACCGCGGAAGCCGCGAAGGTAGAGGGCTATTTGCTTTCTCGACTCGGGGATTGCGACCGCCTCGCCCTTATCGCGCCTTGCGTAGTCAAGCTGACGGAGCGCTGCGTCTATGCGAGAGATAAGTGAGGGCGGCGTGTACTCGCGCCCCTCGAGGGCCGCGGCGATTTCCTCAAAGACGAAGGGGTTACCAACCGCGCCTCGCCCAACTGCAATAGCGTCGGCGCCCGTTACTCTGAGCATATCGAGAGCCTCGTCCCGCGAGGTGATATCGCCGTTTGCGATAAGCGGAATTTTAAGTGCCGCCTTGACGCGCGCAATAAGATTTCTGTCGGCTCTGCCGCCGTACATCTCGACACGGGTGCGCCCGTGCACGCAAATTGCCGCCGCGCCGCCTGCCTCTGCGGCAAGGGCACATTCTATGGCGTTGCGGCTCTCCCCGTCTATTCCTGCGCGGAGCTTGACGGTGACGGGAAGGTCGGTTGCCAGCCGCACCGCCTCGGTGATTTTTTCAATAAGCCCTGGGTCGCGCATAAGCGCCGAGCCCTCACCGTTTGAGAAAATTTTGTTCACGGGGCAGCCCATATTGATATCTATTGCGACGGGGCGCGCGCCCTCGCCGGGATGCGAGAGGATTCTCGCCGCCTCTGCCATAACCTCGGGCTCCTTGCCGAATATCTGTATTGCAACGGCGCCCTCGTCCTTGCCGATTCTTGCAAGTGCTGCTGTTTTTTTATCGTTATAGACGACTGCCTTTGCGCTGACCATTTCCGTAACGGTGTATTCAGCCCCGCACTCGCGAGCGATGAGGCGCATGCCTCTGTCGGTGTAGCCCGCCATAGGTGCAAGCATAAGCCCGTGGCAAAGTTCCGTATTTCCGATTTTCATACCTGCACCTCCTTTTTTCTTCTGACGGTAATATTTTAGCACACGCGCGCGGTTTTTGCAAGCAAATTGGCAATTCTTATTGAAAAGGCGGCGGATTTATGTTAAAATGTAGATAACTTATTTTGAGGGGGTGAGCCTTTGGCACAAAGACGCTGGACCGACGAGCAGCTGTCGGCTATAAATACGAGAGACAAAACGCTTCTTGTGTCTGCGGCGGCAGGCTCGGGCAAGACGGCAACGCTGACCGAGAGAGTAATACGCTCGCTCACCGACCCTAACGGGCGCGCGGATATAACCTCGCTTCTTGCCGTTACCTTTACGAACGCGGCAGCGTCTGAGCTGCGGCTTAAAATTTCGGCAGCCCTTGAGGCGGCGGTGGCAGAGCGACCCTGTGATAAGGAGCTTGAGAGGCAGCTGTATCTTTTGCCTGCCGCCGAGATTTGTACCATCGACTCCTTTTGTAATGACGTCGTTCGCAAGAACGCCGACAAGGTAGGGCTCGTGCCTAATTACAGAATTGCCGACACAGCGGAGCTCGCGATACTCGAGAGCTCTCTGCTCGAGGGGCTGATTGACGCCGTCTATGACGGTGAGCTGTCGGCGGTTGCCGAGCCCGAGGCGTTTGAGGAGCTATGCGACTGTCTTACCGATTCGAAGCGCACCGAGGAGCTCTCCGACGTTTTCAGATTTATTTACGACAGGACCTCTGCTACTGAGCGCGGTGTTGACTCGCTCCTTCCGCTTATTGAGGAATACAACCCCGAAAAATTCGTAACGGTTCAAAAAACGCGACACGGGTCATATCTTATGGAGCGTGTGCGCGAGCTTTGTCGCCACTACAGAGGTGAGATATTAAAGTATAGAGATTCTATCTCCCCTGCTACGCCCACGGGGGCAAAATATAGGAATATGGCAACCTGTGACGCCGAGCTTCTTGAGAGTATAGAGCGCTCTGCGAGCTACGGAGATATGCGTGAGCGTATGTGCTCGCTTGAGTTTTCAAAGCGCCCGCCGTGTGGGGACGACCCGACGGGCAGACTTGAGGAGCTCACGGAGCTTCGCGACCTTATGAAAAAGGAGCTCACGGAGCTTTGCGATTATTTCAAATACACCGAGGAGCACTGGTGCGAGACGTATCGCGGCTTTTACCGCGTTTTCTCGGTTCTCTATAGGTTTCTATCTTACTTCGATGGGCTTTACAGAGAGGAAAAGCGCCGCCGAGCCATAGCCTCTTACAACGACATTGAAAGATACGCTTACGAAATTCTCTGGCAAAACGGAGAGCGCACAGACGTCGCAAGAAGCCTCAGAGAGCGCTACTCGGCAGTATATATTGACGAGTATCAGGACGTCAACAGCCTGCAGAATCGGATTTTTGAGGCCGTCTCACGCCCCGACAACCGCTTTATGGTTGGTGATATCAAGCAGAGCATTTACGGCTTCCGCAGTGCGAAGCCCGAAATTTTTGCAGGGCTTAAATCCAAATATCCGCCGCTTGAGAGCGCCGTGGGTGACGCGGCTGCCGTGTTTATGTCAAGGAATTTCAGATGTGACGAGGGTATAGTTGATTTCGTCAACTCGGTGTTTGACAGAATGTTCTCGCTCGTCGGTGAGAGTATAGGCTACTCGGCAGGCGACAGACTCGTTTTCGCGAAGAGCGAGAACGAGTCGTCCGATTACAGGCGCCCCACTGTTTGCATGCTCGATAAGGGCGGCGTCCCGACGGACGGCGGCGAGGCTATATCCGAGCCTCGCCTTGTGGCTATGAAAATCAGCGAGCTTCTCCGCTCGGGAACTCTGAACGACGGTACACCCGTAAAGCCCTCGGATATTGCGATAATTATGCGAAATGCAAGAGGGCACGACAAGGAGTATGCAGAGGCGCTCGGAGAGCTATCGGTGCCCTGCGTAATCTCCGACGAGAAAAGCTTCTTTTTATCGAAGGAGGTTCTGCTTGCGCTCTGCCTTCTTAACTCAATAGACAATCCGCGAAGGGATATATATCTTGCAGGGCTTATGTGCTCGCCGCTTTATTCGTTTACCCCTGACGAGCTCTATTTAATTAGACACGGGGGCGGGGGTGAGACTCTGTACGAGGACCTCACGCACTACGTAGAGGCAAATCCCGACTACGCGAAGGGCAGGGGCTTTCTCGACTCACTCGCTCACTACCGCGCTATTGCTGAGGGGGTTAGCGCCGACAAGCTTATATACAGGCTTTATTCCGAGACCGCCCTTCTCGCTCTTGCGGCAAGGAGCGGAGGTAAGGACAATCTTATGCTGCTTTACGACTATGCGCGCAGCTTTTCTGCCGGCAGCTACAAGGGGCTTTACAGCTTTCTCTCCTTCATAAACGGCATTGTAGGTGAGCGAACCACCTTTGACGATAACCGCGAGAGCGCAGAGCGAGATGCTGTAGAGATTATAACCTGTCACAGCTCAAAGGGGCTTGAGTATCCGATAGTATTCCTCGTCGAGACGGGGCAGCGCTTTACAAATCACGACGCTAAAAACCGTCTTGCATACGCCGAGGATTTCGGCATATCCGTAAGGCTTCGTACGCCCTCGGGGCTCGGGCTTGTAAACAACCCAGTGCAGGGCATAATCAACCATTATCTTTCCGCAAAGAATTATGAGGAGGAGCTGCGTATACTTTACGTTGCTCTCACAAGAGCGCGCGAGCAGCTTTACGTGACGGGCGAATGTCCAAAAAAAAGGCGAGGTGAATACGAGCGCCGCGTACAGCTTCTTAGGCGCACGCTCTCTTCCTACTCGGCGCGAGCTCTTTCGTCTTATCTTGAAATTCTGCTTGTCGCGGGCGACGAGCAGGCAAGGCTTGAGCCGAAAGCGCTCGTCGAGCTTCTCAAAACGGCAGAGGTCGGGGCTGTGGGTGGTATAGATTCTTGCGACAGCGATTCCTCTGAGAGCGTGCTCACCGAGGAAAGCGTTGAGGAGTACGTGCGCCGCTTCACCTACGAGTATCCCGACGAGGCGGTGGTCGCGCTTCCCGAAAAAATGTCGGTGTCTAAGATGTCGCCGGGCGTGCTTGACGGAACCGACGAGCCAGAGCCCGTGAGCTACAGCGGAGCGCACACCCCAGCGTTTATTCTCGGAGCTCCTGCCGACGAGAGCGCAAGGCGCGGTGTGGCAACTCACTACTTTATGCAGTTCTGCGACCTTGAAAATCTCGCACGGGTAGGGGTTAGTGTTGAAATAGAGCGCCTTGTCGCAGAGAAATTCATATCCCCTGACGACTCCGCGCGGATAAGACGGGAGGAGTTAGAGGCGTTTAGCAAATCTCGGCTTTTCTCGGATATGATTGGGGCAAAAGGGCTCTGGCGCGAGCTTCGCTTCAACGTACGCCTGCCTGCTCGGATTTTTACCGAGGACTCAGAGCGAGCGGCACGTCTTTCGGAGCGCGAGATTCTCGTGCAGGGCGTTATCGACTGTATAGTTGAATATCCCGATGGGAGAATCGGTGTCTTTGACTACAAGACCGACAGGCTCACAAGGGACGAGCTTTGTGACCCGGCGCTTGCTGAGGCTGCTATGAGGTCGCGGCACGAAAATCAACTTTACTACTACTCTCTTGCCGTTGAAAAAATGTTCGGGAAAGCACCCGACAAGGTAGAGGTTTACTCTTTGCACCTTGGGAGATGTGTAAACGTTAAAAGGGAAAAATAAAACGGTCCGCCCCGCAGAGCCAAATTCTGCGAGGCGGATTTTTACATGGGCGCGCCCGTTGGAGCTTATCTTTTTCCTTGCAAGCGCCGTAGGCGCTGCCACAGGAAAAGAACGGCCTGAAGCGGCAGCCCTACTATGAATATGAGCCATACGTTTGCTGAAAGCTCCACGAGCAGGTGGAGGTATGAGGCGGTAATCAGCGACCAACAAAAAAGCGAGGAAAATATGAATCGTATAATCCAACCCATAATTTTCTTTCCAATCTTCATGACCACAAGACAGGAAAGCGGGACAGCCCAAATAAAAACCACCCAATAAGGATTGCCCCACACGGTCATAGAGGTAACGAACCATATTGTGGCGCACAGCCACACAACCGTAGCAGAAAGGGCGCATAGCCAGATTCGGTACGCTACGGTGTTTTTTTCGCTCGCCTCGTTTTCCTCGGGCTCAAGGTCGGGGCTTGTGAGGTCGTTCATAGTTATGCCGTAAAACTCACAGAGCGCCGCGAGCACGTTAATATCGGGCAGGGTATCTCCTCTTTCCCAACGGCAGACCGCCTTGTCGGAGTAGTTGAATCTCTCCGCAAGCTCTGCCTGGGTAAGACCGCGCGCCTTTCTGAGCGCTGCAAGGTTTTGTGCCACTGTTGCCTTGGTGTCAATCATTTTTTGTTCTCCATGTACACCCTCTTGCCCAAAATGTAAACAAAGGCTTGCGTTTTGCAAACGAGGAGGGTGCTCAAAATGCTTGAAATAGTTGGCGCACATGCGCCCTACTGTCATTATACTATATTCATTTGCGAAAATCAAGTGCTGTTTTTGGGAACTCTACAAATTGTAGAGTGGCAATTCCACAAAAAATTTACATAGGGATAAAAAGAGGAGAGTGGCGAGTCTAAAGAGTTACTTGCCTTTTTTTTACAGTGAATATATAATTTTTACATAACCGATTTTTGAGGTGCACGATGGATAAAAGACGGGTTATCTATTATAAGGACGAGCAAAACGACGAATTTTCCTTGGCGAAAATCACACCGAGGAAAATCGACGGTGGCTACGTTTACGTAAACGACTCTCTCTTCAAAAGGTTCACGCGCTTTTTCTGGTACAGAATCGTTGCTATGCCCTTGGCGTTTCTTTATACGAAGCTGAAATTTGCTCATAAAATCGTCGGGGCGTCGAAGATGAAGGGTGTCGGGTCCTATTTTCTTTACGGCAATCATACGCAGGATATTGCCGATGCACTTATTCCGAATATGATAAACAAGACCCGCGAAAAATACGTCATAGTGCACCCAAACAACGTGTCGATTCCCGTAATCGGGAAAATTGCACCCTCTCTTGGGGCTTTGCCGTTGCCTGACGATATACGGGCGCAAAAAAACTTTTCGCTTGCGATAGAGCAGAGGCTTTCCGAGGGCGCCGCCATAGTCGTTTATCCCGAGGCGCACATTTGGCCGTATTACACTAAAATAAGGCCGTTTGCCGACACCTCGTTTCATTATCCCGTAAAGCATGGCGTGCCCGTCTTTTGCTTTACAAACACCTACGAAAGACGGCGATTTACGAGGGAGGCGCGCATTGTCACCTACGTTGACGGCCCGTTTTATCCGAAGAAGGGGCTCTCGCCGAGAGAACAGAGGCGGGCACTGCGCGACGAGGTGTACGGGTGTATGTGCGAGAGGGCAAAGGCCTCAAATTACACTTTGATTGAATACGTAAGGCTGGAGGACGAAAATGATTAACGTTTTATTTTGCGGCAACGACGGAGTTTTTGACGGCATGCTTACCTGCTCGCTTTCTATTCTGAAGCGAATGGAGCGCCGCGAGCCTGTAACCTTTTATATTTTCACTATGGACGTCTCTCATATAAAGGAGAGCTACCGCCCCATAAGCGAGGAGCAGCTTCGCTTTTTCAGAGAGGTGATAGCAGAGTACGACCCCGAGAATCGCGCGGAGCTTATCGACGTGACGGGGCTCTATCTCGACGAGTTCGGGGGCTGCCCGAACGAGGACGCCTACTGCTCGCCTTATACCCTTATAAGGCTTTTTGCGGATTTAGTTCCCACGCTTCCCGACAAGCTTCTTTACCTTGACGTTGACGTAATGTTCAACCGCGATATACATTTGCTATATGACACTGACGTTTTCGGGTATGAATACGCCGCGGCAAGAGACCATTACGGTAAGTACCTCGTGCACCCGAATTACGTAAATGCGGGCGTGCTCCTATTTAACCTCGGATATATGAGGGAAACCGGAATACTGCGTCGGGCGCGTGAGCTTATAAAAACGAAAAAGCTCCTCTTTGCCGACCAAAGCGCTCTTATCCGCTCGACGACGAGGAAGAAAATGCTACCTCAGCGCTTCAACGACCAGAAATTTTTGCATAAGCACACCGTTGTCCGTCACTTCTCAAAAAGGCTGTTTTACCTACCCTATCCGCATACCGACAACGTAAAGCAATGGCAGGTCAGCCGAGTGCACAAGATATTCGGCTATTATCAGTTTGACGATATTCTTTACGAATACCTTTACCTAAAGAAAAAATATGAAAGAGAGATGTCACGAAATGGAAAATAAGGTAATTCCGATTTTTTACGCCTGCGACGACAACTTCATAAAATATACCGTGGTGTCGCTTCGCTCTATGATTGAAAATGCGTCTGCGGAATATAAATATCACGTTTACGTTCTTCATACCAACGCGAGCGAGGATATGCAAGGAGCGCTCAAGGCCCTTGCAAACGATAATTTTGAGATTTCATTTGAGGACGTTACGGAATATCTCGAATCGATAAAGGACAGGCTACCCGTGCGTCATTATTACACCAAAACCACCTATTTCCGTCTTTTTATTGCGGATATGTTTCCGCAGTATGACAAGGCAATATATATTGACAGCGATACCGTAGTGCAGGGGGATATCAGCCGCCTTTACAGCACCGACGTCGGTGACGCCTATCTTGCTGCCTGCCACGAGCAGGTCATGGAGCAGATTGACGTTTACGGAACCTACTGTGAGAGCGTTGTCGGTGTGTCAAGGAACAATTTCTTCAATGCGGGACTCCTTCTCATAAATTGCGAGCAGTTCAGGAAAAAGGCTCTGCTTTCAAGGTTTATCGAATACCTTGGAATGTATAATTTCGTCGTCACTCAAGACGAGGATTATCTGAATCTCATCTGCAAGGATCACGTTTTCTGGCTTGACCAGAGGTGGAATACCGAGCTTGCCGACGGGCTTGAATACCCGTATGACGTAAGCGAGGCGTACGTTCTTCACTACATTATGGTAAACAAGCCGTGGCACTATCGCACCTGCCGCGGTGCGGACGTATTTTGGAGCTACGCCGACAAAACCTCGGTGCGCGACCAAATAAGGGATGAGCTCGACTCATATACCGACGAGCAGCGCGAGCGCGACCGCGCCTCGGCAGACAATCTTATGCAAATGGCAATCGACGAAACGAAGCGAGAGGATAATTTCCTTAACACTCTCAACAAAACCCGTCGCGCGCCCGACAGGGTGGCGGTTGTCAAAAAAATCGAGGAGCTTGAGAGGGAGGGGCGGTTTGATATCGACGTAGAGGACGACCCGCCCACGAGAACTCTTTTGCCGGGGGAGATTGATTATCTGCGCCGCGGGCTCTTGTCAAGGTTAAAAACCAAAATAGCCTACAGCCGCGCAAAGAAATTTCTCCACCGTATAATAGATAACCGTCTTATGATAATAAGGGATATAGTAGGACTTGAGAATCTCCAAAATCTCAACACGGGTGCCGTGATAACCTGCAATCACTTCAACCCCTTCGACACCTTTGCCATTCACGCGGCATATATGCTCTCGGGTCAGGAGGATAGGACTCTTTACAGGGTTATAAGAGAAGGAAATTACACATCATACCCGGGCTTTTACGGCTTCCTTATGCGTAACTTCTACACACTGCCGCTTTCCTCGGACAGGCGGACGATGGTCAAGTTCACAAAGGCGACGAATCAGCTTCTGCGCGAGGGCAATTTCGTTCTGTTTTATCCCGAGCAGAGCATGTGGTGGAATTACCGAAAGCCAAAGCCTCTGAAGCCGGGCGCGTATAAGTTCGCAATACAGAACGGCGTACCCGTGTTGCCGATTTTCATAACGATGAAGGACTCTGACGTGCTCGGCGAGGACGGCTATTATATTCAGGAGTACACCATTCATATCGAAAAGCCTATCTGGCCTGACCCCACGGCGTATTATAAGGATAATATCGAGCGAATGATGGGAAAGAATGCTGAGGTCTGGCGCGAGATTTACGAAAGAGAATATTCAATGCCTCTTTGCTATAATACCGAAACCTGCTAAAATTTTATAATAAATTCGCCAAGCGAAATGCGCGACCTCCCGAGGGCGAGGCGCGCTATAGCTTGGCATTTTTTTGCAAAATTTTCATTTTCCTATTGACAAAAAAATAACGATAGTGTAAAATTAAATCACGATATAATTTTGAAAAGAGGACGGTATGGCTAATCTTACAAGGGGCAAGAATTTCGAGAAAATGAAGTCGCACATTCTTCATATAGTTGCAAAGCGATTTCTTAAAAGCGGATATCACGCAACTACGCTCCGAGAGGTTGCAAAGGAGGCGGGGGTGTCATACAGCTCGCTTATCAACATCTTCGGAACGAAGGAGGGACTCCTTACCGAGCTTGTCGGACTCGTGCTTGAATACCAGTTCGAGCGAGCATCGGCGCTTGTGGCAGGGAAGTGTGAGGACAAAATTTTTCTGTACGCCACCGAAGCCGTAATGCAGCTTTATATGGCGGAGTCAAGCGAGCATATGAGGGAAATGTACGCGATTTCCTACTCGCTCTCGGAGAGCTCGCGCGTGATTTACAAGACCGTCACCGAGAAGCTTGAGGGAATTTTCAAGCGGCAGCTACCCGAGCTTTCTACCTCTGATTTTTACGAGCTTGAGCTTGCAGCGGCGGGAATTATGAGAAACTATATGCTCACCCCCTGCGATATGTATTTTACAATGGAAGCAAAGGTGAGGGCGTTCCTGCGAATGACGCTCAGGCTATATCTTGTCACGGAGGAGAAAATCGACGAGGTAACAGCCTTCGTCCTCGGAATTGACTTTGGGAAAATCGCCGCCGAAACGCTCAACGGACTCTTTGAATATCTTAAAAAGAGAACATAGGTCTTATATAAACGCTTTTACACGAGAGGAATAATATATGAAAAGGATTAAATGGACAAAGACGGCAGTTTTATTTCTGCTTTCGGCTTTGATAGCGGTAGCGCTCGTTTCCTGCGGCGGTGACGGCGACCCGCCCGGCGGAAATGGGACGATGAGCTTTTACTCGGAGCTTGACCCCTATACACTGTATTTTGAATGGGAGTTCGGTGATGAGCTCTTTGAGGAGCTGCCCGAGGCCCCTACGGAGGCAGGCTACACCTTTATGCATTGGGTCGTGGGCGGCTCAAGCGAGCCCCTTACGCTTGAGGACATTAACGGGTTCGCCGAAGACGGCGGTAACGGTGTAAGTATTTACGCAAAATACGCGCCAAACACCGACACGCCCTACAAGGTCAACTACTATCTTGAGTCCCCCGACAGTGATGAGTATATCCTTCGGGAAACGGTGTCGCTTATCGGCACCTCGGATGCGACGGCGCTCATACCCGAGAAATCTTACGGCGTTTATATAAAGAGGGATGACTATAACCTAAACGCGATAGACCGCTACGGAATGAGCGAGTTTAACGTTTACTACGACCTGCCGCGCTACACGGTAGACTTCTCGCTTGAGCTTGTATCGCAGTTTGATGGCTTGCAGCAGCAGCGTATAAAGCACGGCACAGACGTCGAGGTCCCCACTGTCAAAAGATACGGATATAAATTTTTAGGCTTTGATAAGGAGCTTACTAACGTTACCAAGGATTTGCACGTTACTGCGCTATGGGAGCTTGTTGATTATACGATTGAGTACGAGGCGGGAATAGGGGCGTTGCCCACAGGACTTCCCACCACCTATAACGCGGAGGGCGAGGACATCAACTTCGCCGAGCTTCCGCAGCCGACACCTCCGAGTGACGACTATCGCTTTATCGGTTGGACAAACGAGGCGGGCGTTCCTATTACCACGTGGTCGGCAAGAGCTGACAGAAACGTTACCCTCACAGCAGAGTATGAGTATATTCTTGAAATTGAAAACGGCACAGTTGTTGGTCTTACCGACTACGGAAAGACCAAGGCATCTATCACAATCCCCTTGGAATACGACGGGGTTGAGGTAACCGAGATTGCAAAGTACGCATTCGCTTGGCCGTCCGACACGCTTACGAGTGTCGTAATTCCCGAGTCGGTAAAAATCATTCGCGAGTGGGCGTTTTATGCCGCTGACGGAATAGAGGTCCTTGTAATTCCCGACACCGTGGAGCTTATTGAGGACGGCGCGATTTACTCCTGCGACGGTCTACAGTATCTCACGCTCCCCTATCTTGGCGAAACTCGCGATGCAACCGAGAACCTTTACCTCTCCCGCGCGCTTGGCGGGGATAGCGTCGGATTTAACGATTCTGTGCTTGTTCCTGATAAGCTCCGCTCTGTTACGGTAAGGGGCGGCGCTCTTGCCGAGGATAGCTTCAAGGATCTCTCTAAGATAACCTCGCTGAACCTCTCCGGTATTACGGGCGGCTTTTCGGGAAAGAGCCTTCAGGGCTGCGAATCCCTTGTTAATTTCTCTTTCTTCGCCACCGGATACACTTACTCGGGCGGCGTGCTGATGAAGGATGGCAAGGTTATTATGACGACCACGGCAACACTGCCCGAGAACGCGACGGGAATAGCTCCCTACGCCTTCGTGCCCGCGGTGGAAACTGCACTGACAAGCACCGAAATCACAAGCCTTACCGTTCCCGCAAGTGTCACGCTGATGGAGAACGCCTGCCTTTTCGGTCTTAACTCCCTTGAAACTCTCACTCTCCCCTTCCTCGGTGACGCCTCGCTTTTCTCATCCACAAGAGAGGTGAGGGCGGGTAAGCTCTCTTGGCTTTTCTTCTATGACGATGGCATAGGTCAGATGTCCGCGCCGGACTCTCTCACAACCGTCACGGTAAACGGCGGAGCTATCTTCCGTTATGCCTTTGATGGCACGAAGGTGTCAGAGGTGGTGCTCGGTAATGTTGATGAAATTGCCGAGTGCGCGTTTGCGGAAAAGGTGGTGGCAAACGACCACCTGATAGGCGTATTCTTCAGCTCGGAATTTGCGTTAAACGAGCTTCCCGAGAGAATGTTTTATAATTGCAGCGCGCTTGTTACCATTATGCTTCCTGAAACGGTCACAGCTATCGGCGAGGGGCTTTTATACGGCTGCTCATCGCTTGAGTACGTATATCTGCCCGAGGGGGTTACCGTTATTCCGGCAAATACGTTCTACGGCTGCGCTGATTTGCCGAGCATAAACTCATCCTCCGACATCACCGTGATAGGCGAGTATGCCTTCTACGGCTGTACGTCGCTTGAGTTTTACGGTATTCCCGCAAGCGTTACGGCTATTGCGGACTATACCTTCTACGGCTGCACCTCGCTCGGCACAGTGGTACTTCACAGCGGCATTACCTCGATTGGCAAGGCGGCATTCAGAGAGAGCGGGATTACAGCGCTTACCATCCATGGTAATGACGTGAGCATTGGCGATGAGGCTTTCTACGGCGCAGGGTCTCTTGAGACTGTCAGCTGGGGCGGTGTAACCGAGATCGGGTTTGAGGCCTTCTCCGACTGCACGTCGCTTGCGTCTGCCAATCTGCCGAGCGGTGTGACATCCATCGGTGATTTTGCCTTCTACGGCTGCTCCTCGCTTCTTGAGGCTACGGTACCCGCAACCGTTACGTCGCTTCCGTCGAGCGTGTTTGATTACTGCACGGGGCTTGTAAGGCTGAATCTTTTCCCGGGCTTTGACGGAGCAGTCGGCGACACGCCTCCCGAGGACCTTGTCGCAAGCAGCTTCTTTATCGGCTGCACGAGCCTTACCGAGATTTATATCGGCGAGGGCAGCACCTGCGGTGGAATGAGCACGAATTCGATAGCTGTTCACAGCGCGGCGTTTAAGAACCTCACTCTTAAAAAGCTCCATATAGGCGCTGGCGTTTTCTATATCGATGCGGCTCACTTTGTGTTTGCCGATGATGCTACGGTAGTCTTTGAGGCTCCCGAGAGGCTAAGCGCCTCTGCAGCGGGCTCCGCCGACAAAATTCTTCCGACGATTGCAGGCTCCTCCGCCCCCGCTGTGATAAGCGCGTACTTTATAGAAAATCTCGGAACCTATTGCTACTGCGAAAACCCTTAATAAAACGAAAAAACGCCACACGGGGTAACCCGTGTGGCAAAATTTTTATTATTTGGTTACAAGCTCATCTTCTCTTTTCTCACTGTCCGCACCGGACTCGGTATCGCTTGCGACAGCCGTGGGTGTGCCCTTGTGCTGCACCTGCTTCCACTCAACCTTCTTGAAGATTGCGACGAATGCCGCGGGGATAAAGGTGAAGATAAAGAGAGGGAAGGTGAAGATATAAAGTATCTTTTTTGCCGCGCTGCCTCTTATACGTTTCCAATCGGATATCGTTATGACAAGGCTGAAGATTAAGAGCATTGAGTATGCGCCGCCAATCATAGAACCGCCCTGCCAGAAAATTTCTGTCCAGAGGGCAGGGTCCGTAATGAGCATAACCGCATAGCCTATAACGTTGAGAGCTACCGCGAGAAGCGAGAGGAAATATGCGGGGGCGAGGCACATCATCATATCGAGACAGCCGAGGAATTTCCTTGAGAAAAGGCCGCGGAAGAGCTGTGCGCCGTATTTCGAGTAAATTTGAAGACCGCCCTTGCACCAGCGTAGCTTTTGATTCCACGAGGTTTTTCTGTCGGTTGCCTGCTCGTCGTAGAATATAGCGTCGTTCGAGTAGCCGGTTTTTGCTCCGTTTACCGCGTTGTGCATAGTGAACTCGCCGTCCTCGGTAAGCGTGTGGAAGGGCCAGCCGCCATATTTTTTACAAAGCTCGCGGGAGAAAAGGAAGCCCGTACCTGCGATGAAGGTGTTGCTGTCTATCCTCATTCTTGCCATATTAAGAATTCTCGCGTCGCGAAGGAAATACATTCCCTGTCCTGCGGCGCGCCAGCCGTCGCCGTAGTTCGAGGCGTTCCTGTAAGAGGAAACCACGTCGTAGCCTGCGGCGTGGGTCTTGTTCATCTCGGTGAGGTAGTTGGGCTCGGCGGTGTTATCGGCGTCAAATACGACGTACGCGTCGCAGGCGTCGTCGCCGTAGTCGCGCTCTATGCACTTGATAAGATAGTCAAGGGCGTAGCCCTTGCCCTTTTCGACGTTGTTGAACCTTTCGTAAACGACGGCTCCGTGCGCTCTTGCGATTTCTGCGGTGTTGTCGGTGCAGTTGTCGGCAACGAGAAAAATCTTATAAAACTCCTTCGGATAGTCCTGAGCATTCAGAGAATTGATGAGATTATGTATAACCTTGGACTCGTTGCGTGCGGCGATGAGAATCGCAAGCTTTTTTGGCGGAGCGTCGGGAAGCTTCCGCTTTTTGCCTAAGTAGGCGATGAATATATATACGAATTGGTAAAAGTAACAGAGGGTGAAAACTACGCCGAGGCATATATTGACAATGCTCATAATTTGTGCCATAGTCATCCCGTCCTTTCCTGTATTTTTTTGCCCTGTGGTCTTTCCGTTCATAATTTTCCTAATATAATATACTATAAAATGTGTAAAAAATAAAGGGGATTTAAGAATTTTTAATAAAAAATTCGCACGCACCCGAGAAATTATTTGTAAATTCTCCGCTTTTTTGAAATAAGTATTGCAAAAGCGGCAAAAATAGTGTAGAATATAATAAATGGAAAAAGGAATAATTGGGAGAGGTTGTCTTTGATGGCTCATAAGCATAAGATTAACGAATCGTTCCTTAATACCTTCATTGAGGTTGATAAGACCTGCTGCGCCAAGTTCGGCGTCAGCACGGGTGGAGTAACCGAATATATAAACAGGCTCAGAAACGCTCGCTTTGCGCAGGGGCGCGACGAGGTGCTGCCGAAGCTTGTGAGATACACCAACCTTCGCAACAGGCTTGCGCACGAGGCGGGGGCACTGCGCCAGATTGACGAGATTACGAAGGCTGACGTCAAGTGGCTTTCGTCGTTTGAGAAGATTCTTTCGAAGAAAAAGGATCCGATATCGCTCTATCTTCGCAAGGCGCGCAGATACGCCAGACGCCGCAGAGCTATGCGGGCGATTGTTACCGTAGGAATTATAGCGCTCATAGCGTTAGCGGCCGTCGGTACGGTTCTGTTCTTCCTGCTATAAGCTGTCAAGCTGCCGCGTCACAACGCGGCAGCTTTTTGTAAACACGGCACCCGTGTCGCGGTTTTTTGAAATAATTCTTCGTTTTTGGGGGGAATATGAAATTTTTTAAGGTGCTTTTCAAGGTTTTGTTTTTTGTCGTGATGGGGGCTGGGCTTCTCGTTGCGTTCGTTAATTTTCAAAAATACATAGCCTTCTCGGAATTTTACGCGTCGGCAGAGTCTGCGGGTGAGGTGCCGGGGATTTACGACGGCTTCGTTCCGCAGGGCCTTGACGCCTACGGCGACGGATTCCTCGTGTCCGGCTATATGTCGGATAAGACCGCCTCGCGCATTTATTACGTAGAGGGCGGCGAGAGCCGATACGTCGCGCTCGAAAACGAGGACGGCTCGGCATTTAAGGGGCACTCGGGCGGTATTTGCCACGCGAATGATTTCGTTTATATCGGCGGCTCGGGCGGCGTTTACGTCTTCTCGCTTTCGGACGTGCTTGACCGTGACGGCGAGGCGACGAGCTTAGGGTTTTTCCCGACGCTTCTTAACGCCGCGTGGTGCGAGGTCTATGGCGGCTATCTCATTGCAGGCTCCTTCTGGTGCGAGCCTGATTATACCACTGCCTCGTGGCAGCACGTTACGACCCCGGCGGGGGACAAAAACTATTCTATGATGACTGTGTTCCGTCTTGACGGTGAGGCGGAGTTTGGAGTTACCCCCACACCCGTGTGCGCGATTTCGACCGAAATGAAGGTTCAGGGCGCTGCGTTTACAGGCGACGGGGTTATCCTTTCAACCTCGCTTGGGCTCTCGCCCTCGGAGCTTCAATTCCATGCTATATCTCCCATCTCAACCGATGAGATAACCGTCCCCTCTGAGGACGGCGAGCATACGCTGCCTCTTTATTACCTTGACTCTTCGACGAAGACGCACGTGATAAGCGCACCGCCGATGGCAGAGGAGATAGCCGTGCGCGACGGCAGAATTTACGTTATGAACGAGTCGGCTTGTAATAAATACATCTTCGGCAGATTTCTTGGCATGGAAGCCTTTTACAGCATAGAATATAGGGAAGAGTATTTCAAAAAGTAAGAAATTAAGAACCAAAAAGCATGATTTTGTACAATATGTCCAAAACTACTTGACAAAAAACAAAAAAATGTGTATAATTAAACTACAAAGCAACAAACGCTTTGAAACCCTATGACAAAAAGGAGACTTTTTATGAAACTCAGACGTGTACTTGCCCTTTGTCTTATTGTTGTTTTGACTATCGGTTGCTTGGCTTCGTGCTCAGAGCCGACGGCAGAAGAGTTGATTACAAAGGCTGATCAGGCACTCAAGGACGCACCTTACAGTGTTACAGTCGATATGACCTTATCCGGTGACGAAAATGATGAAATTGCGTCACAGGTTATCTCTATGATGGACGGTATCGATATGTCCTTTGCTGTTGACGGCGACGATATTAAAATGTCTTACGGCATGGAAATGGACTACGGTGCGTTTAGCATGTCTATGGATATGAGCATGATCGCTATCGGTGACACCATGTATATCGCGACCACGCAGTCATATGACGGCGAGGAAGAGACCATGAAGATGAAGGCTACCGTTACAGACGAGCAGCGCGACGAGCTGCTTAGTCAGACCGGCGGCAGCGCGACGGAGATGACCGCGGCTGACTTTGAAACGGTTACGATGGAAAAGGGCGACGGTGTGTACTTAATTAAGTGCACCGACCTCAAAGAGGAATCCGCTGATAAGCTCAACGGCATGTTCGCAGGTGCCATGGGTGGCGCGGGATCGGTTGCTGCTTCGAATGCCGAGATCGTATTCGAGGTGAAGGACGGCAAGTATCAGAAGGCTACCATTACCTGTGATTACAGCATTGATGTAGGCGATGACACTACTGTTACAATCGCTGCTTCCATTGTGATGACGTTCAATTACGAGGGTGTTGACGTCACTGCTCCCTCGGACGCTGCTGATTACGAGGAAATTGATATCGGCGACATGCTCGGATAATAAATATCCGTGCTTCCATAAAACAAGAAAAACGAGGTGGAAATCCACCTCGTTTTTCTTTGTAAGAGATTGCTCATAAATTGCTTTGCCTTCTTTGAAAAGCAAAACGTCAAAAATTTTCGGAACCGCTTGCGGCAAATCGGAATAAGGCTCCGATTTGCGAAAATTATGGGCAAAGCCACGAAATGAGAAAGCAGACCTTTTGCTTTGCCTAAACTCCGGAGTAAGCCGAGAAGCCGCCGTCAACGGGAAGAACGACGCCTGTGATAAAGCTTGCCGCCTTGTTGTTGATAAGGAAGAGAAGCGCGCCGTCAAGCTCCGAACTCTCGCCGAATCTGCCCATCGGGGTTGCGGCAAGAATCTTGCCCGTGCGTGCCGTGGGAGTGCCGTCGGCGTTAAAGAGGAGTGCCGCGTTCTGCTTCGTTGAGAAGAAGCCGGGGGCTATCGCGTTAACTCGAATACCCACCCTCGAGAAATGAACCGCCAGCCACTGAGTAAAGTTGGAGATAGCCGCCTTCGCGCCCGAGTAGGCGGGAATCTTGGTCAAGGGGGTAAAAGCGTTCATTGATGAAATGTTAATAATATTGCAGCCCTCCCTGCCGACCATCTGCCTTGCGAATGCCTGAGTGGGAAGGAGAGTGCCGAGGAAGTTGAGGTTAAAGACGAAGCCAACGCCTGCGGCGTCGAGGTCGAAGAAGCTCTTGGTGTCAGCATCGATATCGCCAAGCTCGAAATATTCCTTGTCGGTGGTTGCCTTCGGGCTGTTGCCGCCGGCGCCGTTGATAAGAATGTCGCACTTGCCAAGGTCGCGCTCCACCGCGTCTGCTACCGCGTAGCAGGTATCCTTTTCAAGCACGTTGCACTTGTAAGCACGGGCTTCGCCGCCCTCGGCTCTGATTTCCTCTGCTACAGCCTCGGCTGCCGCGTCGTTGAGGTCGAGGAGAGCAACCTTTGCGCCTGCTCTTGCAAGAGTCTTTGAGAACGCGCCGCAGAGTATTCCGCCGGCGCCGGTTACAACCGCAACCTTGCCGCGAAGGTCGGTGTCAAGTACGTTGTTTTCCATTTATAAAAACCTTTCAATTTTATATTCACGGGCTACCCGTGTTAAGTTTTACTTGCTTTTAAGCGCTTTCTCGCACGCCTCGAAGAGTCCGTTCAGGTAGGTTGCGCCGAGCGCCCTGTCGTAAAGACCGTAGCCGGGCTTGCCGGACTCGCCCCAAATCATTCTGCCATGGTCGGGACGGACGTAGCCGTCAAAGCCTGTCTCTACGAGCGCCTTTGTAATTTCGTACATATCGATAGAGCCGCACGAGGAGAGGTGGCCTTGCTCCTCAAAGCTGCCGTCGGGCAAAATCAGCACGTTGCGCATATGCATAAACGCTATTCTGTCCATCGCGCTGTATTTTCTCACCATCTTGACGATGTCGTTGGTTTTGGCGCAGCCGAGCGAGCCCGTGCAAAGGCAAAGGCTGTTCGCGGGGCTGTCAACTATCGCAAGGAAGCGGTCAAGATTTTCCTCCGAGGTGATAATCCTCGGAATTCCGAAGATGGGGTAGGGCGGGTCGTCGGGGTGAATTGCCATACGCACGCCGCACTCCTCTGCAACGGGAATGACCTTTTTTAAGAACCTTTCAAGATTTTTCCAAAGCCCCTCCTCGCCAAGCTCGCCGTAAGCCGCGATAAGCTCGCGCACCTCGCTTTGCGTGTAGCTCGAGTCCCAGCCGGGCAGGTGAATATCGTCCTTTAAGGGGTCAAGACCGCGCATTTGATCCCAATACATAACGAGGCTTGTCGAGCCGTCGGGAGCCTTCTTGTCAAGCTGGGTTCTCGTCCAGTCAAAGACGGGCATAAAGTTGTAGGTCACGCACTTGACTCCGTACTTCGCGCAGCGCCTGACGTTCTCACAGTAAACCTCGAGGAGCCCCTCAACGTCGCCTCTGCCGAGCTTGATATCCTCGTGAACGGGAATGGACTCGACCACGTCAAAGAGCATACCGTTTGCCTCGACCGAGTCCTTCATTTTTTTGATGGATTCCTCGGGCCACACCTCGCCGGGCTTGACGTCGTAAACTGCGGAAACTATAGAGTGCATGTTCGGTATCTGGCGAATGTATTCGAGCGAAATCGGGTCGCTCTCGCCGTACCACCTGAATGACATTTTCATATTTTCGTTACCTTTCCTTTAGCGTATAGTATTATAAATCAATTATACCCTAAATCAAGCCCTTAGTCAATGACTTTTTTGTACCAAAAGAAAAATATATTGACTCGTCGGTTCAGAGGTTTATTATTCTCAAAACCGGAGATAATAGTCTAAAAATGAAAATTCACCCGCAAAGGAAGCATATATCCGATGAAAACAAAAGACACCGTGCCTGCGTTCGGCATAAAAGATAAGCTCGGCTACCTTCTCGGCGACCTCGGAAACGACTTTACCTTTATACTCTCATCGACCTTTCTCCTTAAATTCTATACTGACGTTATGCACGTTTCGGCAGGAATCGTCGGGGTTGTGATGATGGCGGCACGCTTTCTCGACGCCTTTACCGACGTCACGATGGGGCGCATATGCGACCGAATGACCCCCACCCGTGTCGGGAAATTCAAGCCTTGGATACTCAGAATGTGCGGTCCCGTTGCCGTTGCGTCCTTCTTGATTTACCAAAGCTCGCTTGCTGCCTCGCCCCTTCCCGTGCGCGTTGGTTGGCTTGCCGTGACCTATATTCTCTGGGGCTCGGTTTTCTATACCTCGATAAACATTCCCTACGGCGGTATGGCGTCGGCAATCTCGCCCGAGCCCGACCACCGTCAGTCGCTCTCCACCTATCGCACGATGGGCAGCACTATCGCAGGCGTCGTGATAGGCGCGGGCGTGCCGCTTTTTGCCTATGACACCGTTACAGTGGGCGGTGTAGTACAGGCGACGATGAACGGGCCGCGCTTCACGCTTATCGCAGGAATTTTCTCGATAGTTGCCGTGATTGCCTACCTGCTTTGCTATTTTCTCACCGCCGAGCGCGTGCGTACCGAGGCGAGCGCGCCTGTGACGAGGGGCTTCGGCTCGCTTTTTGGCGACGCAGTAAGAAACCGTGCGCTGATATCAATCATTGTAGCCTCGGTGCTTATGCTCTTTGCTCAGCTAACAATGCAGCAGATGGCAAATTACGTCTTCCCCGACTACTACGGCTCGACCGCCGCACAGTCGGCGTCAACCTTTGCTATGCTCGGCTCAATGACAGTCGCGGCAGCCGCCGCAAGACCGCTTGCCCGCCGCTTCGGAAAGGCAGAGGTAAGTGCAGTGTCAAGCCTTTTTGCGGCAGGCGTGTCAATTTTTCTCTTCATTTTGCGTCCCGAGAACGTGTGGGTCTACGTGCTCGTTAATCTCGCGGCGTGGCTCGGGCTCGGCATTTTCAGCATGGTGTCGTGGGCACTCATTACTGACGTCATAGACGACTCCGAGCTGAGGGCAGGCGTGCGAGAGGACGGGTCTATCTACGCGCTTTATTCCTTTGCACGCAAGATGGGTCAGGCAGCGGCGGCAGGCCTCTCGGGTGTGCTTCTCTCGCTCGTTGGCTACGAAAAGGTGGCGGGCGTGCCGCTTTCCGAGGGTGTGCTTAACGGAATTTACAACATTTCCACCCTCGTTCCTGCCATCGGCTTTGCCGCGCTCGGGCTCGTGCTCTGGTTCTGGTATCCTCTGCACAAAAGGCGCGTCGAGGCGAACGTCGCCGCCCTGCGAGAAAAGCATAACGGCGAGTAAATTCAAATAGTAAGGGAGACAAAATCCGCGAAAATCAAGCCGTTTTTCGCGGATTTCACTGTTGGCGGTGGTTCGTTTGTACCCTGTAGGGCGGGGGCTTGCTCCCGCCGTTTTATATGTTTCATTCTTTCCGGCGGGAGCAAGCCCCCGCCCTACGCAACGATAATGGAGACGGTTCGAGGAGTCCTCTGCGTCAGATTGCCGCACGGGTGCCTCAAAAGGGTTTTTGTACAAAACACCAAACTTTTTGGTCAAAATGTACAAATGTCAAAAAACATCTTGATTTGAAGTTTTCCATTCAGTATAATAATAATATAGTTTTATATCTTTACAAAGGAGCGCGACGCTCCTTCTGGTATTTTTTACCCTTTTAGCCGTAAAGCGGCGAGCACCCCTTAAGGATCGCAGATTCCGCCGGAACGGAAGCCGTACACCGTACGGCAAGGGGTGAGAGACCAGATTTTTAGCGAAATACTTACTGCGTGCAGAGTGAGGCTCGGCACAGAAAGGAAGGTAGGATGATGGAAACGAGAAGGCTTCCCTATGAGGAAGCAAAGGTTGAGGTCATTATGTTTGAGAGCGTTGATATTATAACG